>CAYTHL010000005.1:17906-42461 GCA_964437615.1 uncultured Lachnospiraceae bacterium
CAATTTTTGTTTGCTCCTTGCTCTGCACCGCCCTCACGCATTTTGACCCGTTACTGAATAAATTATATTTTAAAATTAATGTGCAGCGACTAGCTGCGTCGCAAAGTCATTGCCAGCAGTCATTTACGTTTTAGTAAACTTCTGCCGGCAATTTTTGTTTGCTCCTTGCTCTGCACCGCCCTCACGCATTTTGACCCGTTACTTATCTAAGAAATAATAAATGTCAATTGGCAACTAAGAGGGCAGATATTCTCTTTTGTAGAACTTCATCTCAATTATACATTTTTACCCGTTACTTATCTAAATAATAACAATGTCAATGGGCGCATAGCGGCGTCGCAAAGTCATTGCCAGCAGTTATTTACCGCGTCAAAAGTCCACATAAAAGCTATTGAAAATTTTATAGGTGCAAAGATTGAATTTATTGGCACAGGGTCAGATAGGGAAGATTTAATTATTAGATTTTAACACAAAACTCAATCACAATGTTTGCGTATATCACAGAAAAATATTGACAATAATGTCTAATTTTGATATAATTTGCTTGCAAATAGATGGAATAATATCGCTTTAGGGGGATAAAATGGAAGAAGTTTTTAATCAAATTTTAGATAAAGACGAAAATATTATAAAAATTATTAAACCAAACAAGGCAAAAATGTTTTGGAGTTTATTTTTTAAATCTTTTTTCCTTTGGATTGTATTTTCACTATGCATAGGCTTTGCTTTTGGTCAAAGTTTTGGTACAAGCAAAATTCTTGAAGATGGTACTGAAAGTGTAGATTTAAATTTAACTGCATTTTTAATATCAGTGTTGGTTATTACATTTATATTTATTGTTGTGGATATTGTTGTTTTTTATTTAAAATACACAAAAACCTTTTATGCATACACAAATAAAAGGGTGCTTATAAGGCACGGTATAATTGGTGTAGATTATAAAAGTTTAGACAAAAAATCTATTGGTGCGGTAACTGTAAATGTTTCTCTTTTAGATAAAATTGTCAGACAAAACACTGGAACAATTGTGTTTGGCAGTATGTCTAGCCCTATTATAACAAATTCAAATGGAACAACCTCAGATAATTTTAAATTTGCAAATATAAAAAATCCATATGATATTTATCAAGAAATTAAAAGTAATATTGATGAAACCCAAAATAAAAAAGATTTAAGTGCCCAAAAGTCTAAAGAGATTGTGGATGATGTTCCAGAAAATCCTGTTGAAGAACCTCTTAAAGGCACAAAAAATGTAGAAAAGAAAAAAGCAAAATAAGTTCAAAAAGATTAATAGAAAACAAAATCACACCCTTAATCTTTCTTTTTGTGCAAATAAAACCTCATTTCTACAAATTTTAGCTAGTTAATAAACAACTTATTTAACCTCTATTAGCCAAGCACTTTTATCAAAATTGCGGCGGCAGCGCAGAGAGCGGCAAGGACGCCGAATGCTAGGCCTAGTACTTTGCCGGCAGATTTTGGCACTTTGCCCGAAACTTGCCCGCTAGTGCCACCAACATAGCAGTGATAATGCTTATTGTGGTAGGTGTAGTGTGTAACAAACACAGGCACATAGGTGTAGTTAAAGGTAACTCCGCTAAGTTTAAAGCTAGTTTCTAGGCTTTCAATTTGGTCATATTTGCTTTTAAGTTTTGCCCTAAGTTTGGCTTCGGCAGATTTAGAATAGGTATTTTCTAGTTCCTTATAGCAGTCATGCACCGAGCGGTTGGTGTCCGCGCCATAGTAACCTAGTAGATATTCGGTAGAAAAGGGCACAATTTTGTTAGGGTCTAGTTTAACAACCGAAGCTAGCAGTTTGCTGTCGGTGGTGGTGTTGGCACAAAGTAGCACATTTTCTATTTTTTGGTCGTCAATATCTCTTATGGTATGGGTTGTGCTAAAAATGGCGCCGTCGCTTTGTTCACGCACTTTTTTAACAATAGCCGTGTATGCTGTAAGCATTTTGCCATTAAAGTTGTAGACAGGTATGTACACTTGGCTAATTTTTCCGTTTTTGGCAAGATTAACCAGCCCGCTTGGCGCCAAAACCTTTTTTTTAAGCCACTTAAAAAATATATTTTTGGCTTGTTCCTTGGTTAGTTCAAACGGCACAATTCCGTCTGGCAAAAAAGTTTTGGTAGAGGACTCGCTAATGTCTGTGCTGCCGCAGTTTGGGCAACGCCTGCTAACCTTGCTAATATCTGTAGAATGGCTGGTGCCGCAACTTGCACAAACATAGCTGTTAACGCCGCTGGCGTTTGGCGTTGGCTGATAGTCTGGCGTGTACGGACGCTCTATTATTGCCCCCTTTGGCTGGCTTATAGCTAGCGTTGTGCCGCAATAATCGCATTTAAGTTGATGGTTTTTTATATCAAAAACTAGACCGCTGCCGCAACTTGGGCATTTACTTATCATCTTATCCATAGTTTAGGTTTCCTTCTTAAAGCCATTTTACAATACTCTGCATACAAAAATCAAGCAAATTTCCGCGCAAAATATTGGCACAATTACCCCTTTTTTAAATTTTTCATATAATAAACAAGCAAAAGGGATTATAGAGAAGCAAAATATTTTATTAATTTTGTTCAAACCATGGACAAAATATGACAAATAATGTAAAATGAACTAATAAAAGGGAGTTTTTTATGTGGCATGTAACACTTTATAATGTGCTATTTATTATAAATAACATAATACTAACTATAATAGGTATACCATTCTTTTTGCAGTTTATATACATGTTTTTGTTTTGGCTGCCTAAAAAGAAATTTAAAAAGAGTGATAAAAAAGGCAAAATATGCGTGTTTATTCCCGCTCATAACGAGGAAGATGTAATTTTTGACACCATAGACAGACTTTACAAACTGCAAACTTACCCAAAAGAGTTGTTTGATGTATATGTTGTTGCGCACAACTGCACCGACAACACGGCCGAGCTTGCGCGCAAGGCTGGTGCCACCGTGTACGAGTTTAACGACCCAGATAAATCTCGCCATATTGCAAGTTACGCGCTAAAGCACGGTTACGAGCAGATTTTGGCGTCTGGCAAGGAGTATGATTTTGTTATCCGTTTAGATGCAGATAATCACGTTAATGACGAGTTCTTTAGCCTAATGAACGACGCTTTTCAGGCGGGTTGCAAAATTGCAAGGCCATACGAGAGCGCCCTAAACATGACTCAGAATTTGTACACAAAAGCTTGCGGCTTATACTACACCTTCGACAGTCGCTTTTCTTCTAGAGTTAGGGAAAGATTGCATATGGACGCGCATGTAAATGGCCCCGGCAGCTTGGTAGATTTTGAGATTATCAAAAAAATTGGCGGATACGACACAACTTCTATTACCGAAGATACCGAATTTATATTTAAACGCATGATAGAAGGCTATCGCTGCCATTTTGTAGAAGACGCCGTTGTGTACGAGGATTTGCCGTCCACATTTGCCGACACTTATGCGCGCAACAAGCGCATTGCCGCTGGCAACATTAGGCTTCTTGCAAAATATTCTCCAAAAATGATAGGCAAGTTCTTTTGCACTTTCAACTTTTCCTATATAGAGCAGCTTTTAACCTATTTCTTTAATATAATTTGCATTGTTTTATGTACTTGGATACCAGCGTACTATATATACAACTTTGCCTACTTGTGGGGCATGGGGTACTTTAGCGACGCGGCCGCGGACATGGCGGGAATTCACGCAATGGGCGCAAACAACCAGTTGATACTTGTTGCGATTATTTTGTTAGTGCTATTTTTGCTGGCAGGCATTGGGCAAGGTTTGTTGCTGGTTATCCTAGATTACAAAAAACTTGGCGCAGAGCGCAGACGAGATTTGATTGACGGTGCACTAATGTTTCCTATGTTTACCGTAGTTTATTGCGCAACCATGTGTGTAGGCGCTTTCTGCAAACCAAAATGGACAAAAATTAACCGCAACAAAACGGCGCAGTCGGATTATCAGCAAAGTGCGGCACTGGCGGGCAGTGTGGCGGCATTAGACAACGCAAATGGCGAATTATTGCAAGAAGACTTGGCTCTAAGCGAGGAGCAAGAAAGTGAGCATAATTTGCAAACTGAAGAAAAAACAGAGCAAAATGAAGTTAAATAACAAATTTTAAATTAACAAGCTAAACTTTATATTTTGTCGCAAAAAGTTGGGTAAAACCCCAACTTTTTACTTGATATTTGCAAATTAGGGTGTATAATAAGTTTATGGAAAATTTACTCGATACCATTGCGGCAATATCCACAGGCACGGCCGGCGGGGCAATAAGCATAGTGCGCCTTAGCGGAGATAAGGCCATAGAAATTGCAGACAAGATGTTTGTTGGCACAAATGGTAAACTGCCAAGCACTCAAAAACCGCGCGTTTTAAAGCTAGGAAAACTTGTCGCCGACAGCTTTACCGAACAAGCCATGTGTGTAATTTTTTGTGCGCCCAACAGCTATACCGGGCAAAATATGGTAGAATTTCAGTGTCATGGCGGAATAAAAATCGCCACAGGTGTGCTAAAAAAGTGCCTATCTTTGGGGGCAAGGCTTGCCACAAACGGCGAATTTACTCGGCGTGCGGTGATTAATGGCAAAATGAGCCTAAGTGCCGCCGAGGGCATGATGGACATGATAAACGCCGAAAGTGATGCCGAAATCCGGGCGGGTTACGGGCTTCTTACTGGCAAACTTGCGCAAGTTGCAACCGCGGCAGAGCATGAACTTGTAGACTTGCTTAGCGAAATTGAGGTCAGCTTCGATTATCCCGAAGAAACCATAGAGTACATTACAAAAAACAAGCTGCGGGAGCGGTTAACCGCCCTTAGTAGCACCTTAGCTGATGTGCTTAAAACGGCGGCCGCGGGCAAAATTATATCTTCGGGCATAAATGTGCTAATTGTCGGCAAGCCAAATGTAGGCAAAAGCAGCCTATTAAATGCACTGCTTGCACGCGAGCGCGCCCTAGTTACTGATGTTCCCGGCACAACCCGAGATATTGTTGAGGGGAGCCTCAGCCTTGGCGGCGTTAAGGTAAATTTTATAGACACGGCTGGCATAAGAGAAACGCAAGACAAAGTGGAGAGCCTTGGCGTAGAAAAGGCCAAAAGTTTGGTAGATAGCGCCGATATAATCCTTTATGTTACCGATGTTTCTGGCAGTATTAGCGCCGAAGATAAGGAGATTTTTGACCTAGTTTGTCGCAAAAACTTTATCCATGTGGCAAGCAAAGCCGACAAAATTCCAAAATCTGGCAGCCAAAAGGCTATCCATGCCCACCAACAGAGCCTATTTGGCGAGCGTGCGCCAAACTACACAAGCGTAATTATCAGCACTCAGTCGGGCGAGGGCTTAGAGCAGTTAAAACAAGAGATAATTAAGCGGTTCGACAGCCCAACCCTATCTGGTGACGGCCTAGTAATTACAAACGAGCGGCATCGCCAAGCTCTGCAAACCGCCTTAGACTGCATAAATTCAGCCTTATCTAGCCTAGAACTTTGCACGCTAGACTTAGTAAGCATAGACCTAAAACTTGCTTATTCGGCCATTGGCGAGATTACTGGCAGCACTACCACAGAGGATATTATTGAGGCGATATTTAGCAAATTCTGCCTTGGCAAATAGTTTTTTGGGCGTCTTTTGGCGCGTATTATGCTCGCAGCTACATTTTGCAGTAGTCATTTAGGCTCAACTAAACTCCTACAGCAAAGCCTCGCTGCTTACTTATCCGCATCCAAAATCCGCCCAAAAAACCCGTTTGTTAATATGGTGAAAAGTTAGCTTTATGTTGTGTATACTCAGTTCCTTGTTCTGCATCAAATTTCTGCACAAACAACCCGTTTCTTAACATGGTTGTATAAAATCATAGGTTGCGCATAACTGCGTCACTGGGGGCTGCACTGCGAAGACTGACTTTGGGGGCAACAATTAAATATAAGCAAATACAAAATACATGGAAAATTAAATACAAAAATTTACTTATAAAAAATACACAAAATGATAAAATTATGAAAAAGATGACAAAATTTGACAAATTAGATATTTTTGACGCTATTGTGGTTGGCGGGGGTCATGCGGGAGCAGAGGCCAGTTTGGCGTTGGTACGCACGGGGCAGAAGACGCTACTAATAACTCTTACAAAAAAGAGCATAAGTTATCTTGCATGCAACCCGTCCATTGGTGGCACGGCAAAGGGGCATTTAGTCTGCGAGATAGATGCTCTTGGCGGTCAGATGGGCATAATTGCCGACCAAACTACCATGCAATTAAGAATGTTAAATTTGGGAAAGGGGGCGGCAGTTCACAGCCTTAGGGCGCAAGTGGACAAAAATGCCTATCATAAGGCCATGCAGCGCACGCTAGAAAGCACGCCAAACTTAACAATTCTGCAGGACGAAGCGGCAGATATTCTCACAAATAATGGTGCAGTTAGCGGGGTTGTTACGGCCAGCGGCAAAAAGTTTGCGGCAAGGGCTGTAGTGCTAGCTTGCGGAGTTTACCTATGCAGCCGAACAATTACTGGCAGCGTTATAAAAGACAGCGGCCCGGCTGGGTTTGGCAATAGTAAAAATCTGTCGGCTAGCCTAATTAGGCTAGGTTTTGACTTGCGTCGCTTTAAAACTGGCACACCGCCACGGCTAGACGGCGACACCATCAATTACAGCAGGTTTGAAGTTCAAAAAGGGGATAAAAATATCCAAACTTTCAGTTTTTTAACAAAAAAGGCTAATGCCAATATTAAGGTGTGTTACTTGGGATATACAAGCCCACAAACTAAAAAAATTGTCATGGACAACTTGCATTTAGCGCCGCTATACTCTGGCGTAATAGAGGGTACTGGGCCTAGATATTGTCCAAGTATAGAAACAAAGTTTGTCCGCTTTGCCGACCACGACAGACACCAAATATTTTTAGAGCCAGAAACGGCCGAAGACAACCAAATATATCTGCAAGGAATGAGTACAAGCATGCCCGCAAACATTCAAAAACAAATGGTTGCAAGCATAGATGGCCTAGAAAATACCAAGATAAACAAATTTGGCTACGCAATAGAGTACGATTGCATAGATCCGCTAAATTTGTATCCTACCTTAGAAACCAAAAAAGTAAAGGGGCTATTTTGTGCTGGGCAAATTAACGGCACTAGCGGGTACGAAGAGGCGGCAGCGCAAGGCCTGCTGGCCGGCATAAATGCAAGTTTATACTTGCGAGGAGAGCAGCAGCTAATTTTGTCTAGAGACAGCAGCTATATAGGCGTGCTTGTAGACGACCTAACCACAAAGGGCACAAACGAGCCTTACCGCATGATGACGAGTAGAGCAGAGTACAGATTATTACTGCGTCAAGATAACGCCGACCAGCGCCTAACGCAAATTGGCTATAATGTAGGGCTAGTTACGCCGCAGCGTTACGCCAAATTTAAACGCAAAATGGCGCAGATAGAAAAACTTAAAGCAATGCTATGCAAAACAATTGCGCCAAGTGACCAACTAAATAACTACCTTGCTAGCGTTGGCGAAGCACCCGCACCTAGCGGTATAACCATAGACGGACTGTGTAAACGCCCTCATACAAATTTGTGGCAAGCTAACCGAGTTCTAAATTTGTTTAAAGGTTTTAGCCGCCAAGTTGTAGAGGTAGTTAGCATCGAGGCCAAGTACCAAGGATACTTGCAGCGTCAAAACCAGCTAATAGAACGCAGCCGCAAACTAGAAGAAAAGCGAATTCCAAAAGATTTTAATTTTATGGCAGTAAAAGGGCTGCGCATAGAAGCTGCCGAAAAACTTGACCAAATAAAGCCGCTAACACTAGGCGCTGCCAGCCGAATATCCGGCGTCAACCCCGCCGACATCACAGTTCTTTTAATGCAACTATAAAAAATTTGCTGTTCTGCTAAAAAATAGTAATAACTTGCATTAAACATAAAAATAACAACAAAAAGCAGCCAAATTTGACTGCTTGTTTTTTATAATATCAACAATATATTTTTACCTTACTTTTTTGCTGCGAGTTGGAACAACTGGGTCTACTTTAATTAAACATCCGTTTATTAGTTGTTTAGTTTTACGCATGCTTTGCGAAAATAGTAGGGCAAATATAAAGCAAACAACTAACATTGTGCAAGCTTCGGTTACAAACATTGCTAGGCTTGCTGTAATGCCACTGTATCCGCAAATTACACGAATCATGCAGCTTAAAATTTCTATAATAAGCGCTCCAGTTGCGGCATAGCTAAAACAAGTTAAAACCAAAAACTTTTCGGTTGTTTTAACCATGTTTTTGGCGTCCTTTTGAGAGTTATAAAACAAACTAACCGACAAAATGTTTAAAATAATTGCAAGATAAGCGTCAAATACAATCAGCCCCCAAATGGTAGAATATAGCCCAAAGTAGTACCAAATATTGCTAAACACAAAAAAGGCAATATAAAACAGGTTTTTAAACCAGTTTGGCACGGTTAATCCTCTGCGATGCTCTAACACGGCAAATAGCGCATACAATGCAATGCCAACCACAACAATTATAAGAGCCCAAATGTAGTTAAAATCTGCGCTCGCAAATGCAGCTGTATTTATTACGCCAAAAACACCAAGAGCCAGCAAAATAAGCCACACCCCGCTTAACACTATTGCCGCATAAATTAAAAATTCTGCTAGTTTTTTCATATTTTCTCCTTGTTTAACCTAAATCTAATTATTATTTTTTTCGCTATTTATAACCGATTCTAGCTTGCTAACTTTATCTGCTAGTTCTATTATCTTGGCTTGCATTTGATATAAATTTACCCCACCAAATTTTTCGGTGCGTTTTTTATAATTTTGATAATTTAGCCCAATGTGTTTAAAAATCCAAAACATCAGTAGCCCTATTAGTACAAGAGCAAGCCCCAAAATTATGTATACTATGCCAATATCAAAAAGTGCATAATACTGGCAAATTAAAAATAAAATGCCCAATACAAAAAACACTGCACCAAGACCGCCAAACATACCTAACAACAACTTTCTTGCAAATTTCATCTGTTTGCCTTGTTGCTTATTAAAAATTTGCTCTTCTAGCGATATATCTTGGGTTTTTTCTTGAATATTGCTGCTGTTTTTCATATAGTCCCTCTTTAAAAAGACAAATTTTGCGCAAATTTTTATTAATAGCCAAAAAGTTAGGTAAGCAAGGTGCCACAAAAGCACAAACTAAAATTTTAATTCAAAACGCACTAAAATTTTTAGTCGGTAACAAGACGCACTGGAAATACCACAAACACAAAACTGTCGTTGTCTGGGCTGGTGATGGTGCAAGGGTAGATTGCGCTTTCAAACTCCATTTTAATATACTCGTCTTCTATGTTGTGCAAGCAGTCACTGATATATCTTGCGTTAAAGGCAATGGTTAAATCCTTGCCGTCTAGCGCAACTGTGATGTTTTCGGTTACGTTGCCAATATCTGAACTGCTGGTTAGGGTTAACAGCTTGTCTTTTAGGTCAAACTTAACAAAATTGTTGGCGTTTTGCCTAGCAAGTAGGCTTGCGCGCTCCAAACCAAACTCTAATTGCTTTTTGTTGATAACGGCGGTGGTGTTGTGAGTTCCGCCCAAAACGCTCTTGTAGTTTATAAATTCGCCCTCAATTTTTCTGGTGATAATCTTGGTACTGCCAAGGGTAACCATCATGTAGTTAGGCGAAACATATACCTTTAACTCTTCGTCTTCGCCATCTATAAGTTTGGCAACTTCGGCAAGACATCTGCCGGGAACAACAAAGTTCATGTCGCAAGAATAATCTATTAGTTTATGTTTAACTTGCGCAACTCTAAATCCGTCTAGGGCAACAACGGTAAGCTCTCCGTTTTCTATTTCAAACTTGCAGCCTTTTAGTATTGGTCTTGCATCGTCCATGGCAACGGCAAAAATTGTTTTGTTTATGCTGTCGCGCAAATCGAATTTGCTAATAGAAAAGCTGTCGCTTTTGTCAAATGGCTTAATTACCGGAAATTCGTCGGCTGGCATAACTTGCAAAAAGCCTTCGCTGTCGGTATATTTTATTTTTATTGTGCCGTTTTTTGTTTGGCTAAGCTCTATCTGTTCGCTTGCAAGTTTTTTAACAAACTCAGCAAAAAATTTGCCCGGAACAACAACTTCGCCCTCAACTTTTACATCTGCCGGAATACTTTTTTCTATCGAAATATCTAGGTCGGTAGCAGATAGTGTAAGCTGGTCTTCGGCCGCCTTTAATTTAATGCCCTCCAAAATAGGGTTGGTAGTGCGAACAGCCGTAGCCTTGATAACTTTTAGCACAGCGTCGCTTAAATCTAAACCTTCACAAATTAACTTCATATTATTCTCCTTTTTAACTAATAACACATTTTAACATAAAAAAACTACACTTTGCAACAAATTTTCTTAATGTTTTTAGTTGGATTAACTACAATTAAGCATTTTGCCTATATTTTCTAATTACTATTGCTTTCAGTTAGCTTACGCTTAGATAAATTTAAAAATAAATCAAACTATATTTCCTTATATCCTAAAATCTAATTTTTGCAATTTATCTTAAATAAGTTAAGTTGCCCCCAATTTTTGCGCAGATTTTTGATAATTAGCAAGGCACAGGCGTGGCTGCTGGCAAAATAAACTCCATAATTTTAATTTATTTAGATAAAGAACAAGGAGCAAGGTTATTTTTGGTCGCGATTTTACTAGTGTAAATGAGTGGTCAAAAATGTTCTTGCCACACAGTTATTTGCTAAATAAATTAAAATTATATTATTTGCCTTTTAGCATAGCTAGCATATCATTAATTTCAATATTTAGCCGCTTGTCTTTTTTCATATCTTCGGCAATTTTGGTTTTGGCATAAATAACGGTGGCGTGGTCTTTGCCAAAAATATTGCCAACAGCCGTAAGCGGCATGCTTAATAGCTCGGTAATTAAGTACATGCAAACTTGCCTTGCACAAGCAATCTCCTTGGTGCGCTTTCTTGCCAAAACTTCTTCTTTTTTAAGCCCATAATACTTGCAGACTACGTCAATTACACGGCCGGCGTCTATGGTTTCGGCGTTTTGAGTGGCAATGTCTTTTAAAGCCTCTCTTGCCGTTTCTATGGTTACAACATTTTGACCAAGCATTTTTGCGTAGTAGACGGTGCGGGTAAGGTAGCCCTCCATATCTCTGACGCTTGTTGTAACAGCCTCTGCAATAAAGTTTATAACCTCACGCGACACGTTGTAGCGCTCTAAGTATGCTTTTTTGTTTAGTATGGCAATACGGGTTTCAAGCTCTGGGTAGCCAATGTCGGCAGGCAATCCCCAGCCAAGACGGCTACGCAAACGCTCCTCTAGCGGATTAATCTCGCTAATAGGGCGGTCGCTAGAAATTATTATTTGGTTGCCGCGTTCGTGAAGCTCATTAAAGGTGTGGAAAAACTCCTCTTGTACAGCGTTTTTGCCAATAATAAACTGAATATCGTCAACAATAAGCACATCGGCGTTGCGGTATTTTGCTCTAAAATCTATGTTTGCGCCGCGCTTGTTGTTTTGAATACTCTCAATAAGCTCGTTCATGAACTTTTCTATTGTTACATAAACAACAGTCAATTCTGGTTTCTTTTCGGTTATGGCGTTGCCAATGGCGTGCAACAAGTGAGTTTTTCCAAGCCCAACGCCGCCATAAATAAACAGCGGATTAAAACTAGCCCCCGGGTTTTCGGCAACACTTTTGGCGGCGGCCACAACAAACTGATTACTTGGACCAACAACAAAATTTTCAAAGGTGTATTTTGGGTTAAAAACCGAACTTGTAAGCTGTTTTTTAGGCGGAGTAATTGTGCGCTCTTGCAAAACTTCAGCCTCGGCAGTTTCTTGCGGCTCACTTGCTACAACAAACTCTACATCAGTAATTGCAGGATGCACTTTATTAAGTGCACTTACCACCGTTTTTTTGTAGTCTTTATCTAGGGTCTGCTTGGCACTTTTGCTAGTTGTTGCCAGCACCAAAGTGTTGTCCTTTATATCTACAACATCCAAAGTCTTTATCCAAACATCAAAACTAACTATCGACAGATGCTTGCCAATTTCTTCCATGGCTTCTTGCCATATTTTGTTTAAGTTTAGTTCATTAATTTGGTCAAAAGACATGTTTGTCACCCCTAAAAAAAGTTATTAACAATTTAATTATATATGTTTTTTTAAAAAAAGCAAGAATAAAAATAAAATTTATTATTTTTATGGACAGCCGCCAAATTTTTGGCTATAATTAAAGTTATGAAAATTGGCAGCGTGCAAATTAATAACTTTAGAAACTACTCGTCTTGCAGCGTTGAGTTTGGCGAGGGAATTAACCTTATTTGCGGCAAAAACGGGCAGGGCAAAACCAATTTAGTAGATAGCGTACTGGTTGCAAGCCTTGGCGGAAGCCCCCGAACTCATCACGACGAAGAAATGGTCATGCAAGGGCAAGAAACTTGCTCGGTAAAAGTTGTTGTGAAAAAAAATTACGGCAATGTAGAGATAGATTACAACTTGCTGCCAGAAAAAACCTTTTATATAAATGGAAGCCCAGTAAAAAAGCTTAGCGAACTTTTTGGCAACCTTGTAACTGTTTATTTTTTGCCAAAGCAACTAGAAATTGTAACTGGCGGCCCTCAGGAGCGGCGAGATTTTATGGACAACGACATCAGTCAGCTATCCGGAAAGTATTACAATTTTGTGCAAAGATATAACAAGGTGCTGTTTCAGCGCAACAAACTGCTTAAAAATACCTACGATCACAAGGCCATTTTAGACCAAATTGACATCTGGGACGAGCAGCTAGCAAGCCTAGCAGCGCCAATAATTAGAACGCGTAAAAATTTTATTGCAAAACTAGCAACTCCTGCAAACGCCGCCCTAGAAGAACTTAGCCGCAAAGGCGAAAGATTATCCATAGAATATGTTGGCGCAAAAGGCACCACCACCGAAGAAATAAAGCAAGAACTGCTTAGTGCACTTAAACAAAACTTGGCAAAAGATATGGAGCTTGGTTACACTAGCCTTGGGCCTCATAGAGATGATATAAAACTAGAATTAAACGGCAAGGATTGCAAAATTTTTTGCAGTCAAGGGCAGCAGAGAAGCGTTGTGCTTGCCCTAAAACTTGGCGAACTTAGATTATTTGAGGCCGAACTTGGCGAAGCGCCCGTCTTGGTGCTAGACGACGTTTTTAGCGAACTAGATAGCGCTCGTCAAAAGAGGCTCTATAACTTGATTAGCGGCTACCAAACGCTGCTAACCGGCACAACTTTTAAGTTTAAACCCATACAAGAGTACACGCAGTTTACCATAAAAAATGGCAAGATAACCAAAAATAAATAAAAACAAGGCGGGGCGGTTGCCGAGCCTTGTTTTGGGTTTTATAGTGATTATTTCTAGCTAAAATATCCAGTAAGTGTAACTACTGTTGTGCCATTTGCAGGAACAGTTATGCTAGGACCTGTAGAAGATGGAACAACAAGTACATTGCCGTCAGAAACTGTGTAATCACTTGGTGCAAGCGTGGTAACACTGCCGGTACCAATTTGAAGCTTAACACCAGTTAAATTAAAATTTGCGGGCAAATTGTCGGTTACTTCGCCAACATTTGCTGCAACAGAGTTTCCATTTGTTAGGGTTAATAAGTAACTAAAACCTTGGTTGGGTACTAGTGTAGTTTGGTTAGCGCTTTTGGTTATAGAAAAACTGCTTGCAGTTGCACGAGTAATGGTAGCGTATGCAAAAGCTGTAACCGCGCCAGTGCTAGTGTATCCTATTGCCTGCAACGAGTTGGTTATTTGGTTAACCGAGCTAGACAAATTAAAGATAACTTGCGCCTTGTATTTAAGCGTCATAGTGTCGCCAACGGCTAGCTCTTGCAGCGAGAATGTAAGCGGGTTAGTTGCTATTGGGGTAACTGGATATGTTTGGGTGCTAGTAGTAATAGTTGCGCTGCTAAGTACATAAGCAAGGTTGTCGCCACCAAGATTGTCTACAATTCTGACGCCAGTAAAAGGCATTGTACTAGAATTTGTAATGGTTACGGTGTAATCTATAATGCTACCTGCGCTGTAAGTAGTAGGGCTTGCAACTTTTGTAACTGTTATACCACCAGAGTTGTCAAAATTAAGTGGCAACTCGTTAGAAGTAATGGTATTAGGCGTGGTAGACCCAGACAAAGTATATGTTGTAGATGCAGTATTATTTATTATTTCTGCCATTGTATTCTCCTTTTTTATTATTTAGTAAATTATTAATTTTTTCTTTAGCTTAAGAGTTTATAACTCCGGCTATGGTTACAACTGTAGTGCCACGAACGCCGTCAACTTTGGCAGAAACGCCAATTTGCTTAGTTGAGTTGGCCGGCAAAGTTAAGGTGTTTGTAGTAGTATCTACATTGTAATCGGCAGCATCAAAAGTTGTTGTTTGACCATTTGTTAGGCTGCTAATGTCGCTAATTACAAATCCCTCGGGCAATGTGTCGGTAATAATTATGTTATTAGCGTCAACATTTCCAGAGTTGCTTAGGGTTATTGTATAGCTAAAAGGTTCGCCGGAAGCTATTTCGGTAGAAGATATTTCTTTTAGCATTTCTACTTGTGCAAAATCTTCGATAGGAAGGGTAACGCTAGGGTTTGGCGTTACAAAAATTTGGTTGCCTAGGTTAGACTGTTCTCTGCCAAAAATTGTAACTGTGTTGGTTATTTCGGTTACACTAGTTGGCAAAGACGAGTTTGCTTTTGCAACATAGCTAACAACGGCGGTGTCGCCGGCTGCTAGCGGCTGGGTTAGCACAAAGGTAAGCGGGTTTGTTGCAGACGGAATAATCTGAGTAATTGTGCCGTCAATGTTTAGGCTGCCACTGCCCTCTAAAAAGGTTAGCGGGGTGTCTGCGCCGCCCATGTCGTCCTCTATTGTTACCGAAAACAATGGCTGTGTGCCAGTATTTATAACTTGTACCTGAAAGGCAACATTTTCACCGGGTCTAAACCCAGTGTTTAGCGAAGTTTTATGACCCTCTATTGCATAAGCGTCCAAAAGTTGTGCAGTAACTGTGTTGCTTGTGGCAGAATCCTGCCCCGAAGCCCCATATGTGTAGGTTGCACTAGCTGTATTGTTAATTTCTCTTGCCATGGTTATCTCCTTGTAAATATTTGGCGAACAATTTCGCCAATTTACTATATGAGTGCAATTAAAAATTTGTGCAAAAAAATGTGCGTTGGCACAAAAATAATAATATAATTTATTATAAGATTTGACATATTTTGCAACCTATGGTATACTATGCACTTATAGGGGGCAGAATGGAAAAGCTTTCACAAAAGGAAATACAAGCACATATTTTGGAAGTGCTTATTTATTTAGATGAAGTTTGTCGTAAAAATAATATAAAGTATATGTTGTGCAGTGGAACATGTCTTGGTGCAGTGCGTCATAAGGGGTTTATTCCGTGGGATAACGATGCCGACGTTTTTATGGACAGAGAAAATTACAACAAATTTTTTGATGTTATGCAAAAGGAAAACTCCAAATTTAAACTTTTGGATTATAAGAATACAGAAAACTATTGTCACCCATTTTTTAAATTGGTAGATAGTAGTACATATGTAAACGAAATAGATTTAAGATACAAATCAAAGCAGATGGGCGTTTGGGTAGATATCTTTCCGATAGATGGTTTGCCTAACAACAAGAAAGAACAAAAAAAATATCTAAGAAAAAGGTACATAAAACTCAAATTATTATGTGCAGAAATAATTATATCGCCAAACCCTATAAAGCGGGCTATTAAAAATTTTATTAGGTTATTTTTGTCTAAGCCTTATTATAAAAGGATTGAAGATTTAGATAATTTCTGCTTGCAAAATTCTAGCCCAGATGGTAAATACATGTTGGACGCAACATGGGGAACAAAGAGTTTTCCTAGAGAATGTTGGGATAATTTAACCGAAGCAGAATTTGAAGGTCATATGTTTTTTATCCCCAAAAATTACAACTTGTATTTAAGCACAATTTATGGAGATTATATGAAGCTTCCAAAAGAAAAAGATAGGGTTTCCCATACTATACAAGCTTATAAACTTACAGAAGAGGATAAAAATGAATAGAGTTTTAATTTTTGCGGGCGGAACAGGTCAACGAATGACTAACGCAAGTGTGCCAAAACAGTTTTTAAACATACACCAAAAACCAATTATAGTTCATACTATCGAAAATTTTCAACAAAGCCCAGATATAGACTCAATAGTGGTTGTTTGCCTAGAAAGTTATATGGGGCAGATGGTAGACATAATTAAAAAGTATGGTTTAACCAAGGTAGAAAGCGTGGTTGCAGGTGGTGCTAGCGGCCAACAGAGTATTTTTAATGGGCTAAAAGAACTTGTGCGCCTGCATGGCTTAAATAGCGACGATTTAGTGCTAATTCATGATGGCGTTAGGCCAGTTGTAGACCAAGAAACCATAAGTGCAAATATAATAGCAGCTAAACAATATGGCAATGCAATTACAGTAAGCAAATCGGTAGAAACTATTTTGCTTTTAGATGACGATTATTGCGTGTCGGACATTATGGACAGAAATTATTGCAACAAAGCGCAAGCACCACAAACATTCTTTTTAAAAGATATTTATGCTGTGCATAACATAGCAATTGCCGAGGGCAAACAAGATGCTTTTATAGATTCAGCTTCTATTATGCACCATTACGGGGTACATTTAAACACCGTTGCTGGCCCAATTAACAATATAAAAATAACAACACCTATGGATTATTATCTTTACAAAGCCATCTTAGATGCAAAAGAAGATGAGCAATTAAGGTTACTGTAAGTTTTGGAGAAAATATTATGTTAAGCAATGTTTTGCAAAAAGAAATTACAGAATATGCAAGAGATTTTGAGTTTTTAAACCAACTAAAAAACTCTTCAGTTTTAGTAACAGGGGCTACTGGGCTTATTGGGTCTACCATTGTTAGATTTTTGGACTTTTTAAATGCAAATTATAGTGCAAATATAAAAATTTATGCCACAGCAAGGGATAAACAAAAAGCAAAAAATATCTTGCCGTCGGCTCGGTGGCTTATTGCCGATATAACCAAACCTATCAAACTTAAAGCTAAGGTAGATTATATTATTCATACGGCTTGCCCAACCCAATCTAAGTACTTTATAGAACACCCAGTTGATGTTATAGATGCCAGCGTGCTTGGCACTAAAAATGTATTAGAATTTGCACGCCGTGCAGATGCAAAATCTGTTGTCTATCTTTCTAGTCTAGAAGTATACGGCGAGCATAGCGGCGATAGCAAGATTACCGAAGATGATTACGGGCATGTAAACCAAATGAGTGTTCGCAGTTGCTATCCAGAAGCCAAAAGGCTTTGCGAAACTATGTGTGTTAGCTATTACAAACAATATGGCACACCGGTAAAAGTTGTAAGGCTAACGCAAACTTTTGGGCCGGGAGTAGATAAAAACGATAACCGCGTATTTATGCAGTTTGCAAAAAAGGCTCTTTGTGGGCAAAATATCGAGTTGCATACAAATGGAACACAGGCAAGAAATTATTTATATATTTTAGATTCGGTAACAGCTATATTTGTTGCGCTTATTAAAGGGGAAAACGGTCAGGCTTACAACGCTGCAAACAAAGACGCTTATATTTCCGCAAAGGACATGGCACAGTTTGTGGCACATAAATTTGGCAACAACATAAAAGTAGAAATAAACCCAAAACAGAATATGGGTTATGCTCCCGAAACTCAAACAAATTTGGATTGCAGCAAGCTTATAGCCCTTGGCTGGCAGCCAAAACGCAACCTAGAATATATGTTTTCTAGCCTAATGCAATATCTAAAAGAATAAAAACAAACAAATATTCACTTTGCTATATATAAATAATAAATTAATAATATATTGTATAAATCAACTGAAATTAGTTGATTTTTTTGCTGGTAATTTGTTATAATGCTGGTATAAAGCCAAGGGGCTAAAGTGCGTAATTTGGGCTAATAAAATTAAATTGCGGGTAGGTGGCAAATTTTTGGGCTGCCTAGGGCAAAAAACTAGATTATGCATTTGCCGTTTGGTAATAATTTTTTAAAGGAAGCATTTATGGACGAAAAGGAAAGTATTTCTAAGGTTGATGCCGACTACGGCAGTGACCAAATTAGGGTTCTAGAAGGGCTAGATCCTGTTAGATTGCGTCCCGGCATGTATATTGGCAGTACAGACAGCCGAGGCCTACATCATCTAATAACCGAAATTGTGGACAACAGCATAGACGAAGCACTTGCTGGCTACTGCGACCACATTATTGTAGAGCTAAACAAGGACGGCTCTTGCAGTGTAACAGATAATGGTAGAGGCATACCAACCGACATTCACAAAACCGAGGGCAAAAGCGCGGTAGAACTAGTTTTAACCAAGCTGCATGCCGGCGGAAAGTTTGGCGATGGCGGTTATAAAATATCTGGCGGCTTACACGGCGTTGGTATAAGTGTAGTTAATGCTTTAAGCGAGTGGCTAGAAGTTGAAGTTTGGCAAAAGGGCAGTCACTTTAAGCAGGTGTATAATCGCGGCATACCTCAAAGAGATTTGGCGGTAGTTGGTGCGGCCGACCACACTGGCACAAAAATTACCTTTATGCCAGACGAAGATATTTTTGAAGTTACCAAGTTTGATTACGATATAATAAAGGGCAGGCTAAGAGAAGTAGCCTTTTTAAACAAAGGCATAAAAATTGAGCTGATTGACCACCGAGAAGACCCCGAAAAAACCGAGTTGTTGCACTACGAGGGCGGCATAATTGAGTTTGTAGAGCAACTTAATCTAAACAAAACTACGCTGTTCCCTAAACCAATATATATAGACGCCGTTGCCCCAAACAATAGCGGCGAAATAGAAATAGCTTTTCAATATAACGACGGCTACAACGAAGTAATCCACGGTTACGCCAACAATATTAACACCGAAGAAGGCGGCACTCATGTAGAAGGCTTTAAGGCTGCGCTAACCAAGGTTGTAAACGACTACGGCCATAGCCTAAAAGTGCTAAAAGACACCGAAAAGTTGTCGGGCGAAGATGTTCGCGAGGGCTTGACGGCAGTAATTAGTGTAAAATTGCAAGAGCCGCAGTTTGAGGGCCAAACCAAAACAAAACTTGGCAACAGCTTTATGAAAAATGCAGTCGCAAAGGCCGTAATAGAGGGTTTTGGCACCTTTATGGAAGAAAACCCTAACGACGCCAGAGAACTAATATTGCGCAGCGTAACGGCACAGCGTGCCAGAGAGGCTGCACGGCTAGCCCGAGAGAGCGCAAGGCGCAAAACTGTGTTAGATAGCACCACGCTTCCCGGCAAGCTTGCCGATTGTAGCGAAAAAGACCCAAGCAAGTGCGAAATTTACATTGTAGAGGGTGATAGTGCGGGCGGAACAGCCAAAACGGGCAGAGACCGTAGATTTCAGGCTATTTTGCCACTTAGAGGCAAAATACTAAACGTAGAAAAAGCAAGGCTAAACCGAGTGCTAGAAAGTGCCGAGATAAAAAATATGATAACCGCATTTGGCGCAGGTGTTGGCACAGAGTTTGACGAAAGCAAACTGCGTTACGACAAAATTATCTGTATGACCGATGCCGATGTCGACGGTGCGCACATTCGCATACTGCTTTTAACATTTTTCTTTAGGTACATGCGTCCGCTATTAGAGCATGGTCATGTTTATTCGGCGTTGCCACCACTATACAAAATAACCAAGGGTAAGCAAGTTTGGTATTGCTATAACGAAGAAGAAAAGGAAGCTTTGACGGCCGAAATTGGCACAAAGGGCGTAGAATTTCAACGCTACAAAGGTTTGGGCGAAATGGATGCCGAGCAACTTTGGAGTACTACAATGAGCCCAGAACATCGCTCTCTTGTTAAAATAGATATGAAAGACGCAATAGAAGCCGATGCAATATTTAGCTTACTTATGGGCGAAGAAGTAGATTTAAGACGCAAGTTTATAGAAGAAAACGCAAAACTTGTTACCGACTTGGACGTGTAGGAGAGTAGATAATGGCAAAGAAACACGATTATTCTGCCGAATATGAGCAGATTGTAGATAACACAAAAATTATTAATGTAGAAATTAATGACGAGCTTAAAAAATCCTTTATGGCATATGCCATGGCGGTAAATGTCAGCCGTGCTATTCCAGATGTGCGTGACGGCTTAAAGCCAGTTCATAGGCGTATTTTGTACGATATGAACGAACTGGGCTTAACCCACGATAAACCGCACAAAAAATGCGCCCGTATCGTCGGTGACGTGCTTGGTAAATACCACCCACATGGCGATAGCTCTGTCTATGGTGCGCTAGTACGTTTGGCGCAAGACTTTTCTATTAGATACACCTTGGTAGACGGCCACGGCAACTTTGGTAGCGTCGACGGCGACCCGCCAGCTGCTTATAGGTATACCGAAGCCAGAATGAGTAAAATTGCCGATGAAATGTTGCGCGACATAGACAAAGACACGGTAGATTTTACTCCAAACTTTGACGGCGACTACAACGAGCCTAAGGTTTTACCTAGCAGATTTCCTAACCTACTAGTAAACGGTTCTGACGGTATTGCGGTTGGTATGGCAACAAATATTCCGCCTCACAACCTAAGAGAAGTTACAAACGCAATAATTGCGCAAATTAAAAATCCGGATATAGACATAGAAGAGCTGCTTACATACATTCCGGGGCCAGATTACCCAACGGGCGGCATAATTTTAGAAAAATCTGGGCTAAAAAATGCATACATAACTGGTAAAGGCAATGTTGTTGTGCGCGCCAAAACTCATATAGAAGAAGAACACGACAGAGAACGCATTGTTGTAACCGAAATTCCCTATCAAGTAAACAAGTCTGAGCTTATTAAAAGCATGGCAGACCTTGTTAAAAATAAGCGTATAGACGGCATTGCCGACATAAAAGAAGAATCCGACCGTAAGGGCATGAGGCTTGTTATAGATGTAAAGCAAGGCTTTCAGCCACAAGTTGTGCTTAATATGCTGTTTAAGCATACGGCATTGCAGTCTAGCTACGGCATAAACTTTTTGGCACTTGCAGACGGCGAGCCAAAGATTTTAAACTTAAAACAAATGCTTGCCTACTATATTGCGCACCAAGAAGAAATAATTGTCCGCCGCACCAAGTTTGACCTAGCCAAGGCAGAGGAGCGTGCGCACATTTTGGAAGGCTTGGTAACTGCACTTGCCAACATAGACGAGGTTGTAAACATTATTAAAACCTCAAAAGACCGTCAAGACTCTAGCCAAAGGCTGCAAGAAGCGTTTCTTCTGTCCGACAAGCAAGCTGGGGCTATTCTAGACATGCGTCTGGTGCGTTTAACTAACCTAGAAGTAGAAAAAATAAAGGCTGAGTTAGACGAACTAAGGAAGCTAATAATAGAATATCGTGGCATACTTGCAAGCGAAGACAAGGTTAAAGAGATAGTCATTAACGAACTAACCGAAATTGCAGATAAGTACGGCGACGACCGCAAGAGCGAAATTGCCGTAGATGTTGGCGACATAGACATGGAAGACCTAATTCCGCGTGAAGATATTGTAATATCTATGACGCATTTTGGCTACATTAAGCGCATAGCCGTAAGCGAATATCGCAGCCAGAACCGTGGCGGCACTGGGCATACTGGGCACAAGCCTAAGGAAGAAGATTTTGTTGAGCGTATGTTTATTGCAAACTCGCACGACAACATTATGTTCTTTTCTAACTTAGGCAGAGTGTATACCATAAAGGGTTACGAAATTCCAGAAGGGCAAAAGACGGCGCGCGGCAGAGCTATGGTAAATCTGCTTAAACTTGCCGAAAACGAAAAGATTACCACCATGCTTGCTCAAGGGGCTATGGACACTGGGTATTTGGTTATTGTAACCAAATATGGTATGTGCAAAAAGACGCCTATTGCCGAATACAAGCAGATTAACAAAAACGGCAAGTATGCAATTGGCTTAAACGAGGGTGACGAAGTTGTTAGTGTAGAGTATACCAGCGGCAACAATGAACTTATGGTTGCAAGCTGCATGGGCAAGATTATTAGGTTTAGCGAGCAGAGTATCAGGCCGCTTGGCAGAACAGCGCGCGGGCTAAAAACAATAGTGTTAGACGGCGAAGAAGACTGGGTTGTCGGCATGATAGTGCTAAAACCAGACACAAAAATATTTACCATAACCGAAAAAGCGTATGGCAAACTTAACGAGCAAGAAGACTTCCGCATTCAAGGCCGCCGCGGAAAGGGCATTAAAGCCGGCAAATTTAACGAAAAAACGGGCAGATTGGTTGGAATTATGCAGATTACCGAAAACGACGACATTATGCTAATTTCTAACAACGGCATTATTCTTCGTACTCATGCCGACACCATTAGCACAATTAGCCGCGTTAGTCAAGGCGTAAAAGTTATGCGTATTAGAGAAGACGACAAGGTGGTTTGCGCCGCAGTTGTAGATAAACTTGCCGAAGACCAAACCGAAGACGCCGACATCGATCCGCAAGAAACTATCCAAATAGACGAGCCAATAGAGCCGCAAGAATAATCAATAAAAAGTGCTAACCAAACAATGGCTGGCACTTTTTGTTTATAGACTTTTAAAGATTTTAAAATTGGTATTGCAAATTTAAAAAATGTATGTTACACTTAATTTATCAAAAAAACTAATTTGGGAAAGGAGAAAAAATTATGAAAAAAGAGTTAGCGTTAGAAAGTGTAGAAAATTTGTTAAATAATAGCGGAATATGCTTGCATAAGCACAATGCAATTTGGGTTTATGCCGATTTGCTTGCTGCGGCCACATATATGGACGATGTAAAATCCTTATTAAACGCAGCAAAACTTTTTGAAGAAGATAAAAATTTAGACGACTCAAAGTTTTGTGGCAAAAAGTTGCAGGATATTTTGCAAGCGGTTAAAGCATCTCCAAACAGTTTTTATTATGTTGGTAACAAGTATGGTTTGCAAATTGTAGATACTATGCATCAAAGTCTTTTGGACACTGTTTTGTATCTAGAAAAATGCGGAAACTGGGATGTTGTAAACAATTCAACAAATTTGTACTACAATCTGCCAGAGAAAACCATTAAAAAAATTAATACCTTAGACGACCTAAGAAAAACTTTAAAGGGTCAACTATCTAGTGATTTTTTGCCATTTTATTCAGCAACTTTTGTAGAAGGAAAATCTTTACTAGAAATATTTGACATATTGCCACAAAGCAAAACTCGTGGCTATCAGCCAGAAAATTAATAAAGGCTGTTGATACAGAAAACACTTTTAGCAAAAGTAATTATTGGAGCATGATTATGAAACAAAACAAATTAGCAAGCAATATGCTAGCGCATAGTGCAATTCAAATTGACGGCAAATATACAGTTTATGCCGATTTTCTTGCGGCTGTAAATTATTTACACTATGTAAAAAAGTGGATGACACTTGGCAATTTGCCGTATAACGAGCAAACTCACACTGGGCATAATCTTAGATTTACCCTAGATTGCGTAATGGCACCAATAAATTTTGAAAATACCATTACAGAACTTGGGCATAAGGTTACAGAGTCTAAGGCGCAGTCTAGATCGGAGCGTATGGCTTATTTAAACGCTTGCGGCAATTGGAAGGTTACAGATAAAGATGTTGCAAAATATTACAAACTTTCCCGTTATGTAATAAACAAAATAAACACTTTTGATGACTTGCGCGCTTACCTTGTAAAAACCCTAAACAAGCGCCTTGTAACAGAAGTTTATTCTAAACAAGTAGACGGTCAGCCCTCCCTTCTACAAATCTTTGGTTTGCAGCCAACCACTCCCGCCCCTCAACCCTCAGAAGAATAAAAAATATTTAGCCCCCTAGCGTCTAATGGGCACTAAAGATTAGAGAACCATACAATCCCATAGCGCCTAGTATACGCTAGGGACTTTTCATTTTGACATTAAATATTTTTTGTGCATTTTAATCTAGGCGGGCTTGTATAAAAATGAAACCTTTTTAACTATAATTGTGCTTAGTTTGCTCAAAAATCTGAATAGTAGGTTGTTTTATATGTAGTAGTTGGTTTGCATTATTTGTTGCCAAACGCCAGTAGTAGCATGTTTTTAATATTGGCAAAAGCTACTTCAAAATTTATTATTAGGGCGGTGCTTTTTGAATAAATTTTTATAAATTAATGATAAAAATAATTGTTTTGAGCAAAATTTACACATTATTGTTGGAAAATCTTTGTAAAAACAATTGACAAATTTATACTTGTTTGCTATTATAAGTGAGCATTTGTAAAAATGCAACCGTCCTTTGGGGGTATAGCTCAGCTGGCTAGAGCACCTGCCTTGCAAGCAGGGGGTCAGCGGTTCGAATCCGCTTACCTCCACCAATCAAAAATAATAGTGTGGCAAGCAAAAATACAACTTGCCACAACGTAGTGCTTTGTAGCTCTAGTAAAGTTAGAGCACCACCATGGAACATTGCCCGCGGCTAATAAGCACACTAAATGTTAGGGCAAATAAGGTGTGCAAAG
>CAYTHL010000006.1:0-5677 GCA_964437615.1 uncultured Lachnospiraceae bacterium
TAAAACGTTTAAAATTTAACGTTTAGTTTTTCGCTCAAAAATAATCCAAATGGGTAAAAAGTGAAACATGAAATGTTAAGAGATAAAAATACCAAACAAAAAAATCCTCACCAAAACTGGTTCGGATTATTTTTGTTTGGAGCAGGTGATGGGAGTTGAACCCACCTCTCAAGCTTGGGAAGCTTACATACTACCGATGTACTACACCTGCATAGTTTGTAGTTTAAATCAAACATGCGGCGTTTGTCAAGCAAAAGAATGCTTTTGCTAGATAATAAAAATAAGTTGCAAAAACCTAGATTTTTGTCTATAATAATTAAAAATGGCGAGCTGCCCACCAAATTATTTTGTTAAATTTTACCAAAGCGCTGTAAATTTATGATAGGTTGGTGTTTTTGGTTGCCTTTTTGGTGGGGCGTGTGCTAAAATAAAGTATAAAATTTGTGCATTATGGGGGAAATTATGAAAATTGCACTAATCAATGACAACAGTCAAGCATCTAAAAACGAGCTTATTTACACAATTTTAAGCAAGGTTGCTAACGATTACGACCACATTGTGGTAAACTACGGCACTTTTAGCGAAAATGATAGTCATCAGCTTACTTACGTAAAAGCTGGGCTGCTTACGGCCATTTTGTTAAACAGCGGCGCTGCCGATTTTGTTGTTACAGGCTGCGGAACGGGCGAGGGCGCAATGCTTGCGGCAAACGCTTTTCCGGGCGTGCTATGCGGCCATATTGCCGACCCCACAGACGGCTACATGTTTAGGCAAATTAACAACGGCAACGCAGTAAGTCTGCCTTTTGCAAAGGGATTTGGTTGGGGTGCCGAGCTAAATTTGGAGTACACGCTAGACAAACTTTTTGGCGGCGTTGGCGGTGGTGGATATCCTGCCGAGCGTGCGGCAGTTGAGCGAGAAAACAAAGAAGTTTTGGACGAACTCAAAAAAATCACCCACAAAGACATGCTTACAATTTTAAAAACTATGGACCAAGATTTGCTTAAATCTACCATAGACTACCAGTTCTTTAAAGTAAATTTCTTTGCCGATTGCAAAGATCAAAAAATAGCCGAATACCTTAGGGAAGTGCTAAAATAATTTGCTTTTTAGCGGCAAATTTTAATGCAATTTATAGGAGGGTAGCCTATGGCGGACATTAACAAAATTTTAAAAAACCTAAACATTAAAGGCTACACAATGTACGGCAGCCAAATTGCCAAAGTAAGCCAGCAAGAGCGTGGCAGCAAAAATGGCAAACTTGTGCTTGTTACTGCAATTAGCCCAACCAAGAGCGGCAACGGTAAAACCACGGTAAGTATAGGGCTTGCTGACGCTTTGTGTGAGCATGGTACGGCTATACTTTCTTTGCGAGAGCCGAGCCTTGGCCCAGTTTTTGGCCTAAAAGGCGGAGCAACGGGGGGTGGAGCATCTACAATAGAGCCACATGACAAAATTAATCTGCATTTTACCGGCGATATGCACGCAATAACTAGCGCAAACAACTTGGTTTGTGCAGCGCTAGACAACCACATCTTCTTTGGAAACAGCCTGCAAATTAATAGGCAAAAAGTATATATTAGCAGGTGTCTAGATATGAACGACCGCGCTCTACGTACAGTAACTTTAAGCAGCGGCAGAAAAGAGAGTTTTGTTATAACGGCGGCAAGCGAATTTATGGCGCTGCTGACGCTTTCGTCAGATTTTGCCGACCTAAAACAGCGTGTAGATAAACTAGTTGTGGCAGAAAACATGGCAAGGCAGCCGGTAACTATTGCCGATTTGGGCATAACCGACGCCGTTTGCAGCTTGCTTGTAGACGCAATAAATCCTAATCTTGTGGCTACCAAATGCGGCACGCCGGCGCTTGTACACGGCGGGCCTTTTGCCAACATTGCCCACGGCGCAAGCAGTGTTATTGCCACAAAAATGGCGCTAAGTTTTGCCGATTATTGCGTTACCGAAGCGGGTTTTGGGGCAGATTTAGGCGGCGAAAAGTTTTTTGACATAGTTTGCCCAAAACTAAATAAATATCCCGATTGCGTGGTGCTTATTGCCACAATTTCTGCCCTAAAAGAGCATGGAAACGGCAGTATAAGTGCCGGCATGTGCAACCTAAAAAAGCATCTAGATAATCTAAAAAATTTGTTTGGCGCAAATGTTGTGGTTACCATTAACAAATTTGCGGAGGACATAGATAGCGAGCTTAACGAGGCCGTGGCGCTTTGCCAAAATCTTGGCGCAGAAGTCTGCATTTGTGATTGTTTTGCGCAAGGAAAATCTGGGGCGGCAGAGCTTGCTGCAATGGTTGCTAAAACCTGCCAAAAACGCAACGCTTGCAAAAGTTTGCAGAAAAATGATAGCAATATTTTGCAAAAAATAGAAGATATTGCAACACTTGTCTACGGTGCGGGCAAAGTAGAGCTTAGCAAAGAGGCTCAGGAGCAATACAACTTGCTAAAAGAATGGAATCTTGCAAACTTGCCCGTGGTAATAGCCAAAACCCAGTACAGTTTTTCTACCGATGATAAACTTTTGGGAGCCCCTACAGGGCATATCTTGCAGGTATCCCAGCTGCAACCACGCTGCGGCGCCGGTTTTATTGTTGCCGTCTGCGGCAAAATGCTGCTAATGCCGGGTCTGCCATCAACCCCAAACGCCCAAAAAATCCGCCTCTCCGGCACAAAAATAACTAGTTTGTTATAGAGCAGCTAAAACAAATTTAATAAAACAGTTTTCAAATATTTTAAAAAAATTAATCATAAAGCAAAAATTTTTTATAAACAATACAAATCAAGGTGTTATGTCTGACATAACACCTTGATTTTTCTGGCTTAGCGGCGAATTTTGTGAATATGAAGGGTAGGCAATTAAGATATCAAAAATTTTTTAGATTTGGTTACATAAAAACATACAAAAACTAATATGCTAAGCATTAATGAGTAATAATAATTGGCAAAATGAGCAAATTGAGGAGCAGCGCAATGTTGGTTCCTTTTTAGCAAGCGGCCATTTAGATGAAAATAGTGACATCGGACAAAGAAGTAGCAACGCCACAAGTAGCCAGAATTTTGGCAAGCAAACCAGCAATAACACGGCATCAAGCGGCAATAAAGACATTGGCGGCAATGCATGCCGAACGAAGAATATTAGTTCCAGCGGTAGTGCAAGCACAGAAAATGTCAACGCAAATGGTAATTTATATGACAATGCAAACAGCAAAATATGCGGTAAAGAGCGCGGAGATAGCAATTCGGCGCAAAAGCCGCCTAAAAAATCGGTAACCGTATTTTTAATAATTTCTACCATGATGCTTAGCCTTGGGCTAATACTTGCTGGGGTTTATTCCTTATATATATCTATTGGTTTTAGTTTTTTAAATAGGTCTATGATAAGCGGAATAAATACAAGTTCGCTCTATACATATTCCAACTCGGGTTTTGGCACGGGTGGCGGCGCTATGGTGGGGCTAATAATTGTATCTATAATTATGCTGGGGCTGGGTATTGCCATGGTGGTAATTTTCTTTAAGCAGTTGCCGCTTTATAGACAGATTAAACTAATAGCCAAAATGCCAAATGTAAAGTACAAGCAGTACAGTCAGCAAACCAAGAAAAGCGTCATTGTTTTAAGCATCATTGCCTACATTATAGCCATAGGGTTTAGCGTTTTTGCTATATTTATCGCCGCCCGAGAAAGCATTTCTGTAAGTTATAAATGGGTAGTTTTACTTGCTTATAGCGTCGTTTTGGGTTTGGCAATTTGCAGTATGGTGCTTATGTTTGTAAAACTTGCCCAGCTTAGTAAAATTAAAAAGCAGCTTTTGCAGAACGAAGATTTATCCGTTAAAAAAGAGGTGCAATCGGCGTATAATCAAGGGGTAACCGACGCCCAATCTGCCAATAAGTACATAGAAAAAGCCCAACCTATGGCAAAAGAGCAGTCTATTAGCATGGCTGCAGAGACCACTGGTTTGCAAGGCGAGCCGATTGGAAATTTTGGTTACTCTAGTGTGCCAAGCGGCGGATATATTGCCGGAGTTGCAGCAAATAACGGCGTTATTGATGCCACAAATGCGGCTGCATTAAATTTGGCGGCAGCAAACATATTGCAAGCAAATGCACAGATTAAGCCTCAGCCAAACAAAAATGGCAGTGAAAACAAACTTTTTACTGACGGAATTTTTGAGCTTGGCGACCAACTCCAAAAACTGCGAGAAATTTATGTCAGCGGGCTAATAGACCAAGCAGAATATGCCCAGATTAGGCAGAAATGGATATCAGCAGTGCTAAAAGAGCCGTTATTTAGCAAAACAAAAGCCTCAAACAAGTCAATCAAAAAGTCAAGCAAGGAAGAAATTGCGTCAACGCAGCAAAATTAATAGGGTGCTGGACGCGGCAAGGCAAAATTGGGACATGATATTGTTATGGGGGCTGGACGCAGCAAGATGCCGGCGATGCCGGCATCTTGCGCCCGCGCGCCGCAACATGCAAAATAGCTTTACAAACTGCATTTGCACGGCACGCGGGGGCCCCGGCGTGCCGCCGGGAGCGTCCAGCCCGTACACCAAAACCAATAAGCAAGCAAAAAATTAACAACTTTTACGCAAAAATTAATTGATATTTAATAAAAATTGCCGTAAAAAATAAAAATATTAAAAATTTAGTAAAAAAATAGTTGAAAACTTTTCCAAACTTTGCTACAATTTGAGTAGTTTAACAAAAGGGGATAGTTACAGACTATGAAAAAATTTTTTAAGGAATTCAAAGAATTTATTTCTCGTGGCAGCGTAATAGACCTCGCTGTCGGCCTTGTTATAGGCACGGCATTCACAGCCATAGTAAATGCGCTGGTAGATAGCGTTATTATGCCGTTAATCGCCGCAATTTTTGGCTCGCCAGATGTCAGTGGGCTAAACTTTAAGCTTAATGGCACAACCATTCCTTATGGTGCATTTTTGCAAGCAATACTCAACTTTTTGCTAATTGCCTTCTTCCTATTTTTGGTTGTAAAGGCCATAAACCAAACACATGCTATGGAAGAAAAGGCTAAAAAATCTCGTCCAACTAAAGAAGAAAAGGCCGAACTTGCCGAGCGTGGGGTTAATTTAAAGAATCGCAAAGAAGTAAAAGCTGAACTTAAAAAACTAAGGGAAGAAAAAGCTGCAGCAAAAGCAGCCGAGCCTAAAAAACCAACCACCGAAGAACTTCTTGCCGAAATAAGAGATTTGCTAAATAAGCAACAAACAGCAGAGGAAAACCCAGAAAAACCCGCAGGCAAAGAGTAATTTAATATTAGCCGTCAAAGTATTGGCGGCTGATTTTTTGCTCAAAATGAGTTTTGTACACAAAATTTCCACAAATTTTTGCAAGAGTAATTAAAAAATGTTGACAAACTTGCATTAGTTTGTTATACTTTATTGCGTGCAAAAAACTATTTTTGCATATAAATTGCAAATTTGCACAAAACAGCAAAAGTTTGGGCTGTTAGCTCAGTTGGTAGAGCAGGTGACTCTTAATCACAAGGTCCGGGGTTCGAGTCCCCGACAGCCCACCAAACTTTGTTTTAAAATAGTTTTCGCATCAAGTATCGTTACTTGTGAAATCACCATTGCACAAGGTCCGGGGTTCGATGCCTAGGGCAGCCCACCAAACTTTGTTTTAAAATAGTTTTCGCA
>CAYTHL010000006.1:5777-9728 GCA_964437615.1 uncultured Lachnospiraceae bacterium
CCACCAAACTTTGTTTTAAAATAGTTTTCGCATCAAGTATCGTTACTTGTGAAATTACCATTGCACAAGGTCCGGGGTTCGATGCTAGGGCAGCCCACCAAACTTTGTTTTAAAATAATTTTCGCGTCAAGTGTCGTTACTTGTGAAATCATCATTGCACAAGGTTCGGGGTTCGATGCCTAGGGCAGCCCACCAAACTTTGTTTTAAAATAGTTTTCGCATCAAGTATCGTTACTTGTGAAATCACCATTGCACAAGGTCCGGGGTTCGATGCCTAAGGTAACCCACCGCAGTCAAAATCCGCCGTTTTGGCGGATTTTTTAGGTGATAATTATATTATCAGCGGCAAGGCGGGGCGGGGGCTGTGCCGCCCAGAGGGGCGGCACGCCCGCATGCGGCGTTAAAAAACAAGCTGTTTGCGGCCGACTGGTTGTAAACAATTTGGCAAAGGTTATAGCGCTACACTAGTGCCGCATGCGGTCGCCCGCTATTTGGCGCAGCCAAATGGCGACAGCCCCCCCAAAAAAAATCTAAATTTAAATTAATTGCAATTTTGATTGCTTTTTGTTTGCAAAGTTTATATAATAGGCTTATGGAACAACAAACAGCAAAAACAGTCTTAATTACAGGCGCAAGCCGCGGCATAGGGCAGGCCATTGCAAGAAAATTTGCAAATAGCGGCTACAATGTGGTAATAAATTACTATAATAGCCGCATCAAAGCCGAAAAACTTGCCAACGAACTCTGCCGCAAAGGTTCAAGAGCAGTGGCAATTGGCGCAGATGTCGGCGACCCAGTGCAAGCAAAAATGCTTGTTAAGCAAACGTTAGACATTTTCGGTAAAATAGATGTTTTAGTAAATAACGCAGGCGTTGCTCTATACAAGTTGCTAATCGATTGTACCACCAAGGATATAGAAAACACCATGCTAACAAACCTAATGGGCGCAATTTATACCACAAAAGAAGTTTTGCCAAGTATGATAGCCAACAAGTATGGCAAAATTATAAATGTATCCAGCATGTGGGGCAGTGTAGGCGGAAGCATGGAAGCCGTTTACAGCGCCAGCAAGGGCGGGCTAGAATCCTTTGGTAAAGCCCTTAGCAAAGAAGTTGGCCCAAGCAATATCAATGTAAACACGGTATCTCCAGGCGTAATCTTAACCGATATGACAAAAAGTCTTTCAGTTACCGACATGAAGGATTTGCAATACCAAACCTCGCTTAACAGAATTGGTCAGCCGCAAGACGTTGCAGAACTAGTTTATTTTTTATCGACTGATGCAGCAAATTATATAACGGGGACTGTTATTGGCGTTGATGGCGGCATCTTGTAAAAGGCGGCTGGTTGGCCGAATACGGCACTCGCCGTGCTTTAGAGTGAAATTATGTTATTGGCGCATAGCGGTGTCGCAAGAACATTTGCAGGCACTCATTTACGCAAGTAAACTCCTGCCAGTCAAATAACCTTGCTCCTTGCTCTGCATCCAATCTCTAATTTCACTAGAGTAAAAACAAGAAAAATTTGTAACTCACTATGCTGCAGTGGTAATTCAAGCAAAAATGGCCAAGTACAGCGCGCTCGCCGTGCTTTAGGGTGAAATTATGTTATTGGCGTATAGCGGCGTTGCAAGAACATTTGCAGGCACTCATTTACGCAAGTAAACTCCTGCCAGTCAAATAACCTTGCTCCTTGCTCTGCATCCAATCTCTAATTTCACCAGAGTATAAAAGAAATAATGATATAGAGTTACACATTTTAAAAGACATTCCATATTAGAACTCAAAAAACGCATGGGAAATATGAGTATTAAATTAACTTATTAAATATTGGTGGATAGAAAGTTAAGAAGAGTAGATATAAGTAAACAAATAAAAATTTATCAGGAGTTTAGCATGAAAGTTATAACAATTTGTGGAAGTATGAAATTTAACAGGCAGATGCGTGTGATAGCACGCAATTTGGAAGCTAAAAACGGCTGGGCGGTAATACAATGCATTTATAGTCGCAAGCACGACAAAATGGACAATGTAGAAGAAATGCACAACATAGAAAACGCACATTTAAAAAAGATTGAGTTGTGCGATGCGATTTATGTTGTAAACATCGACGGCTATATTGGTGCAGCCACCAAGCGCGCAATAGCCTATGCCAAAAAGAAGGGCAAGGAAATTATCTATCACGAGCCGGTAGATAAAACAAGCGTCAGCAAAAAGGTTACAAAAAGCCAAAATGCGGCTCAACGCTAGAAAATATGGGGTACTATGTCTGGCATAACTCCTAAATTTGCTAGCAAAAAATTACCAAATTTATCACACTAAAACAATTAGAGGAAACAAAAATGGCAGAAAAATTTTACATTACAACTCCAATATATTATCCAAGCAGCAAGCTACATTTAGGCAATTGTTACAGCACAATTTTTTGCGATGCTGTTGCAAGATACAATAAACTGCTTGGCAAGGATGTCTTTTATTTAACCGGCACAGACGAGCATGGCCAAAAAATTGCAAGCGTTGCAAAGGCCGCCGGCAAGTCGGAGATAGAATATATAGATGCCATTGTAGAAGATACAAAGGCGCTTTGGAAAACGCTAAACATAGAGTACGATAGGTTTATTCGCACTACCGACGACGACCACATAAAGGTTGCGCAGCATGTTTTTGACGAACTTTACAAGCGCGGCTATATTTACAAGGGTAGTTACAGCGGCAAATATTGTGAGCCATGCGAAAGTTTTTGGTCTAATAGCCAATTAGTTGACGGAAAATGTCCCGATTGCGGCAGACCAGTTATAGACCAAAAGGAAGATGCGTATTTTTTTAAACTAAGTAGTTTTGGCGACAAACTGCTAAAATTATACAAAGAAAATCCTAATTTTTTGCAGCCGGCTAGCCGTGTAAACGAAATGATAAACAACTTTATCAAGCCCGGGCTAGAAGATTTGTGCGTTAGCCGCACTAGCGTAAAATGGGGTATCCCGGTATCTTTCGACCCAGACCACACTATTTATGTGTGGATAGACGCCCTAACAAACTATCTTACCGGGGTGGGCTATTTGCACGACGAAAAAATGTTTAAAAAATGGTGGCCCGCTGACGTGCATGTAATTGGCAAGGATATAGTCCGCTTTCATGCAATAATTTGGCCGGCAATACTTATGGCGCTAGATATTCCGCTACCAAAACAAGTGCTTGGCCATGGCTGGCTAATGCTTGGCGGCGATAAATTATCCAAAAGCAAAACAAACAGCAAGTCAGACTGTCTAGACCCTATAAAACTATGCCAAAGATACACCTCGGACGCCGTGCGCTATGTGCTTTTGCGCGAAATGCCTCTTGGCAGCGACATGCTTTATAGCAACGAAGTTCTTTTAACTAGGCACAATAGCGACCTCGCCAACAATTTTGGCAACCTTGTAAGTCGCACCCTTAGCATGCTCAAAAAATACACTGGCAGCATAGTTCCTAAGCAGGGCGCAGAAATGGCTGTCGACCGCGATTTAATTAACATTGTATCTGCCGAAGCCGCAAATGTACGGGCTTGCATGGAAAAATTTGATGTTAGCAAAGCTCTTGCTAGCGTGTTTGCAATTTTTGACAAGGCCAACAAGTACATAGAGCTAACCGAGCCATATAAGCTTGCCAAAGACGACAGCCAAAAAGATAGGCTAGGCGCCGTTATGCGAAATCTGCTAGAAGCCGTACGAATTGGCACTTTGCATCTGTCTGCGTTTTTGCCGACATGCTCTGAAAAGGTCTTGCAAGCCCTGCACGTAGAAAAGTCTATAAACGACACCTTCTACGCACTCCGCCAAGGCGACCAAATTGGCACCTTAGGCATACTTTTCCCTAGATTGGATATAGACGAAGAACTAAAAGTCCTCAGCGAAATTTAACAAATCTTTTTGCGCATTTTGCGCTCGCCGCTGCGTTTTGGCTGGGTCATTTA
>CAYTHL010000006.1:9828-41875 GCA_964437615.1 uncultured Lachnospiraceae bacterium
GGTAAACTAAACTCCCCAACCAAAGCCTCACGGCTTACTTATCTGCATCAAAAATCTTTGCTAAATTTCCTCAAATATTCCCGGCATCCGGCACTCCCTCAACAAATCTTTTTGCGCATTTTGCGCTCGCCGCTGCGTTTTGGCTGGGTCATTTAGGTAAACTAAACTCCCCAACCAAAGCCTCACGGCTTACTTATCTGCATCAAAAATTTTTGCTAAATTTTCTCACATTAGCTCGGCGACAGGCAAGTTCTAAACAAATCTTTTTGCGCATATGTCGCTCGCCGCTGCGTTTTGGTGCAGTCATTATACTTTGTATTCACAGACCGCTGCGTTTGCACGGGGTCTACTTTTGTTAAATTAAAAGTCATTTTAGAAGTTAATATTAGTAACTTCTTTTTTAGTGTGTTAACACTGGCGGTGGCTACGGCATAAAATATTAGTTGAAAGGGTAGGGTGCATGGTAAATAAGCTGATTGTTGATGTGGCTGCAATTAAGGCCAATATTTGCAAAAGCAGAGAGCTAACTGGTGCAAAAATTTGTGCCGTTGTTAAGGCAAATTGCTATGGCATAGGTTTGGAACTTTGCAAACACATTGCTTTTTTGGTGGATTATTTTGCCGTCGCAACCATTGCCGAGGCACTAGAGTTACGGGGCATTGTAGACACCAAGATTTTGGTACTTAGCCCCCCTATTATGTCAGACATAGCACTTTTAAATGCCCATAATTCTTGCGATTTAGAAATTGCGGTGGACAATCTGCACACACTAAAAAGTATAGTTAAGCGCGGGCAAAAATTGGGCGTTCAACTTGTAGCCAACACTGGAATGAATAGGTACGGCGCCGACAAAAACGAATTTCTAAAAATGCTGCAGTACGCTAATCGGCACAGAGATGTGGTTGTGGTAAAGGGCGTGTTTTCTCACTTTTTAAAAGACGACAAGGCTACAAAAAAATGGCAAGTGGCAAACTTTATGCCGTTAGTTAAGCTTGCCAAGCAATTTTTTCCTAATGCAATTTGCCATATTTCAAATTCTGGCGGGCAAGATTACGCTATGGACATGGTCCGTATAGGTATAGGTCTTTACGACCCACAAGGGGCAAGCATAACCACGCTAAAAAGCATTATTGCTCGCATAAGATATGTAAACGCTGGCAATTTTGTTGGTTATAACAAGGCTTTTGTGGCGGACAAACCCACCAAAGTTGGGGTGGTACCATTAGGCTATGCCGACGGAATTATGCGAAAATTTAAGGGCGCCACCGTGCTGGTGTGCGGTCAGCTGTGCAAAATTATTGGCAACGTGTGCATGGACTGTTTTTTTGTAGATTTATCTAACTGCAAAAAAGCAAAAGTTGGTGCTGATGTTGTAATTTGGGGCAAAAATGGTAAAAACGCAAAAGATGTTTGCAATTTTGCAAAACATTGTGGTACAATAAACTACGAACTACTCACGCGTCTAGGTTCTAGAATAATTAGGCAGTACATAGATAATTAGCTACAAGCCTAAAAATAGGCTAAAATTGGAGCAAAAATGCAAGTAATTACAGGAAAATTTAGGGGTAGAAAATTAGTCAGTTTGCCGCAAGAAACCACAAGACCCACGCTTGGCAGGGCAAAAGAAAGTATTTTTAATCTGCTTAATAATTATATTTGTGGCGCCAATGTGCTAGATTTGTTTGCTGGCAGTGGCGCACTTGGTATAGAATGCATTAGTAGGGGCGCAAATTGGGTCACTTTTGTAGACAACAACAAGGAATGCCAAAAGGTCGTTGGAAAAAATCTAAAAAATGACTGGTCTGGGTGCGAATTTATTGTCGCCGACTACGATTTGGCACTTCATAAACTAGGAAAACTTGGCAAAATTTACAATTTGGTGCTGCTAGACCCGCCTTTTGACAGCGATTATTTGGAAAAATCTCTGTATTTATTGCACAAAAATGGTCTTTTGGATAACAATGCCATTGTTATGTGCGAAATGAATATCAAAAAAGACTTGCAAAATTATCCACAAAGGTATATAATAGAAAAACAAAAAGTGTACGGCATAATAAAAGTTGATATTTTAAGATATAAAAAGGACTAACAAAAATGGACATTAGCGAAATAATTAGTCAGTTAGAAGACGAATTAGCGGGTGGAAAATCGGGGCTGTTTAAAAAGAAGCTTGACGAATCTAAACTGCTAAGTTTGGTAGAAGAACTAAAAAATAACATGCCAAAGGCAATAGAAGAAGCCGGCTATGTTCTTTCTCAAAAAGAAAAACTGCTAGAAACCGCCAAGGCAGACGCAGAAAAGATTTTGCAAACCGCCGAACAAAAGGCCGCAGAAATGCTCGCCGAAAACGCAATTATTAAAAAGGCCGAGGACTCGGCAAAAAAACTTATAGAGGTTGCCACCAAGCGTAGCGAGCAACTTTTGGACACCACAAAAAACAATGTGGATAAAATTCTTAAAGCGGTGGAAGACTACTTATCGGAGCATCTAACCATAGTGCACGACAGCCGTGACGAGCTTACAACCACCCTTATCCAACTAAAAAACCGCCTAAAACAATAGTAATAAATAACCCAAACCTAGCCCTCATATTTGGGGGCTTTTTTTATGTTTAGTCGCACACATTTGCCACTTTAACTGTCAAGACACTTTCTCCCCCTCATCTTACATTAGCCATAGGTAAAGGGGCAGACACAATAGGGTGGAAAGCAGGGCGTTAAAAAGTTTTATTGCAACAAAATAGCCAAGCTTTATGTTTACTTTGTGCAAAAAGTTCATTGATTGCATTATGATAGACATTCCGCTAAAACTAATTACCCAGCAAGCGAGGCAAACGCTGCCAATACTTGCCGAACTACTTAGCAGTTTGCAGCCCCTAGTAACCTCTAAAAGGCCGCCGACAAAGCCGCCACCAACGCCATTTATGCCAAAAAGCGCAAAAATTTTATCGGCAAGGTTAGAGAGCATAGATAGCAGCCCTATGTCCATTAACATTTGGGCAAGCAAAAAGAAAATGGAAATGTAGCCCCCAACAATCAAAATGCTTTGCACAGTGTCCGCCATGCTGCTTGCCACCACGGCGTCTATTTTTGGGCTAACATTGTTATCTTTACTTGTGGTGGCGGGGCTAGCATTAGCCAAAATATTGCCACCAACATTTTCAGTTTTGGCACTCAATTTACCGTTTAAAATTTGTGTTTGCATGCTGCTTTCGTTGCCAGATTGCGTAAATAAATAATTGCCATGTAAACCATGTTTGCTTTTCTTTCTATTTTTTAAAAATGCAGAAATTTTGCGGGATTGAGCCAGTATTATGCCAGACATAATACCCCCTAAAATGTGGGCTAGATAGATTATCCAGCCTATTTTTGGGCAGCCAAACATAAGGCTTCCAACGCTGCCAACCACAAAAATCGGTCCGCTTGTTGTGCAGAAAGAAACCATCGCTTTGGCCTCGGTTTTTGTAATGTTATTTGTTGAGTATAGGTCTGCAATCAGTTTTGCGCCAATGGGATAGCCAGATAGCATGCTCATGAGCATCACGTAGCCGCTTATGCCGCTTGTTCCGAACAAAAAGTTGGTAGCTTTTCCAAACTTGCAACTAATTTTTTTAACCGCCCCAAGCCCTGTTAACATCTTTGTAAAAAACATAAAGGGCAGCAGCCCCGGCATAACGCAGGTTGCAAACAGACTTAGCCCTTGTAAAGTGCATTGGCTATACGTCTTGGGATTTGTGGCAAGCATTATAATAATTGCAAGTACAACAACCGAAGTTGCGGCAAGCAAAAGGCTCTCTTTTTTGGGTGCAGATAATTTTTTACAAGAAATTTTTATTGTCTGCCCATTTTTTGTTGTTGTCATACTAATTTTTATGATATACTAAATTAAAATACAACAAAAATAGCAGTGCAAAATGAGCAGCAAATTAAATTTCTATCTAGATTTTAGGAGGTTTTATCATGATTTTTGCAAAAGATGACGACGAACAATTGCCATTTACCTATTCGGACAAATTTGTAATGTTAAAAGTTCTAATTTCGGCAATTTTTTGCGCTGTCGGCTTGTTTTTTGTGCTCTCTGGGCAAGATAATATCTTGGGGCTAATTGTGCTGGTGCTGGGCGCCTTGTGGAATATCTTTTTGCCCCTAAACAACTTTTATAGCCTAGCAATTAGCATCATGATCGGGATAGTCTATGCAATTGTGTGTATAAATATTGGGCTAGTGGCAAACGCCTTTTTGTACTTGGTGTATTACGTGCCTATGCAATACTATGCTTGCCACAGACTAGTTTGCACCGATATAGTCCATTCTAGGGTGCTTAGTACAAAACAAAGCGTGCTATTTATGTTTTATTATGTATTGTTTTTTATTGGCGTGTACATGTTTAGCACCAGTTACACAACAAGTTATTTGTGCCTATTAGATGCTTTAAGCGCTACCATGCTGGCTTTTAGCGCACTTTTGCGAAATCTTAGAACCGCCGATTACTTTATAATCAGGCTAATTGCGCTGCTACTAAGTATATTGCTATGGGCGCTAATATCTTCAGCATCGGCCTTTTATCCGGGCGCACTGTGCGTGGTTATAATGTACACTATGTATTTTGTTTACGATTGCGCTTTGCACATCTACCAAAAAAGACACCTTAAAACCATGCTAAAAGAGCAACTAACGCAAGTAGTTTCAGACACCCGTCAAAAACTCCTTGCTATTAAAAAACAAAAGTACCGCAACCTACAAGAAGATAAATAAAGCTTGTGCATTTATTTTAAAAGAAAAACTTATTATATACCTTTATATAAAATTATTATTTTTTCGCTTTGCGCTTAAAATGGCAATAAAAAAGATACTCAATTTATCACACAAACAGAGTGCCGGTGGTGATGTCGCTGTTGTAGTTTGTGCCGCAGGCAATACTGTAAAGGTTTGTGGCTTCAAGGTCTATTTGGGCAGATAATTTTTGGCTGGCCGTTAGATGCTCAAAGTCCGACCGCGATATAATTACCTTTATATTTTTGTTGTTAAACTGGCTTAAAAAGGCTTTTTGACTTTTTCTTATTGCAAGCAGCCTAACTATTGGGCGGCCCCTTGTAATTTTGGCAACGTTGTCTTTGGTGATGTTCAAACTAGGGTACAAGGTAAGCTTTTTAAGGCGTGCTTTGCGGTAACGCTTGGTTTCACACTCGGTAATGCATGCGTCCAAATTGGCGCACTTGCGGCTTGCCGAACTTATCAAATAGGGCAAACCCTCGGTGTAGTCGTAATATTTGTTAAGTTCTTCGGGCGATTTGTTTCTTAAATTGTAAAAGACAATGCTATTTATTATGTCAATGTTTGGCAAGTTGTCTAGTTGCCAACTGCAAGGCTCCGGAATATACTTTTTTGTCTGCAAAATTCTGTTTTCGCCAATAAATCCGCGCAAAAGTGAAGCGTTTGCAAAGTTTCCACTAATTTTGGTGCTGTTGTAGCCGCCGTCAGTTCGGCAAACTAGGCTAACTTTTATACCCGTCTTTTGGTTAATAACTTGCCCAATGTATTCTAACGCCAAAATATTGCTAGCATCGGTAAAGATTTTTTCGCAATTAGGGTACTTTGTTTTAAGCACGTTAATTAAAGAGCGGCTGTAACTAGTGCCCTTATCTAGCTCGGCTTGAATGGCCGATTTCATGTTCTGGTTCTTTATTTTTGCAAGATTATAGTAGTCGTCAAGATTAGTGTGCGTTACGCCTATAACAAGCTGTGAGCAGCCAAGTTCCTTTAAAATTTTAACGGCGCCATAAGCAAAGTTGTGGGCGCTAGATAGGGCGTAAATTGTCGGCAATTCCAAAACCACATCGGCTCCGGCCTCGATTGCACACTTGGCGCGGCTAAACTTATCTACAATGGCTGGCTCGCCACGCTGCACAAAATTGCCGCTCATTAGGCACACCACGGGCAGCCCACTAAGCTCCTTTGCCTTGCCAATAATGTACTTATGCCCGTTATGAAATGGGTTAAATTCAGATATTATTGCACAAAAATTATTCAATATTAGTTAAACTCCTATCTAAAATAAGTTGCTTATTTTTGTCTGTTTATGGTAAACTAACTTTACAAAATAATTATACAACAACTGTGCCAAAAAGGCAATATTTATTTATAAAATAGGAGAACTTTATGAAGCAAAAAGACGTTTTTAACAACATATTAGAGCGGGCGGCGGGCAGCACAGCAAGAATAGTTTTGCCCGAGGGTCACGACCCACGAGTTTTGGAGGCCGCCGAAATTGCCAGCACCCAAAATCTGTGCAAAATAATTTTGCTGGGGGATAAAATTACGCTAGCGTCTAGATTAAGCAAAAAAGCCTTAAAAAATATAACCATTATAGACCCAAAAACGCAGGCCAAAAAGCGAGAAATGTACGCCAATAGCCTGTACGAACTGCGCAAAGACAAGGGTTTAACCGAAGACGCCGCCATGGAAATGTTAAAAGACAACCTAACCTATGCCATGATGATGCTTAAAAGCGAAGATGCCGAGGGCGTGGTTGCCGGCGCAGTAAGGGAGTCGGCAGATGTACTTAAATCTGCGTTTAAGATAATAAAAACTAGGCCAAATGTTAGTAAGGTTTCATCTGCAATGATTATGGAAATGCCGCAGGGCAGTCCGCTTGGCGCCAACGGAATGATGGTCTTTGCCGACTGCGCCGTAAACATAGACCCAACTGACGAAGAACTTGCCGATATTGCCTTGCTTTCGGCAGAAACGGCTAAGTCTATTTGCGCTATAAAGCCAGTTGTGGCGCTGCTGTCGTTTTCTACCAAAGCTGACGAAGATGTAAATAGCGAGTTTGTGCAAAAGGTTAAGCGCGCCTATAAAATTTTGCGTAGAAAAGACCCAAGCCTAATTTGTGACGGCGAGTTGCAAGCAGATGCCGCCATAATTCCAGAAGTTGCCGACCGCAAATGTCGTGGCAGCGTAGTAGAAGGTAGGGCAAATGTGCTAATATTTCCAAATATAGATAGCGGTAACATTTGCTATAAGCTTGTACAGCGCATAGCTGGCGTCCGTGCCATAGGCCCAATTTTGCAAGGCTTAAATAAGCCAGTTAACGACCTATCCCGTGGCTGCACTGCCCAAGAAATTGTACTAAACATTGCCATAACAGTGCTGCAAAGCAAATCCACCATAAAAGGCGCCTAACCCGCCGCTACCCTAGATTTTATGGGGTACTATGCGTGGCATAACACCCAGTTTTGGGGTGGCAAAATTAGTTTTCAAATATTTTTTTTGTAATATATAATTGCAAAATTCTAAAAAACCATACTATGGTAACTGTTGATGTCCCCTAGTAAGTGGGCTGACTGCCATGCGGCAAGTTTTTGTGGCAGACTTAGAATTGTTTGGCTGAGTATAGAGTATCTGACAATAAACTGATGTTAAAAAATATCAATAATAGGCTAATTTGCTTGACAAATTTGGCGGCAGCGGGGTAAACTTACCTAGTAAATTTTGTGGCGGCCCAAAAGGCTTGCCAACTATTGTTTTAGGAGGAATTTATGAAAATATTGGTACTAAATGCGGGCAGCAGTTCGCTAAAATATCAACTAATAGAAAACGAGTCAGGCGAGGTGCTTATAAAAGGCCTGTGCGAAAGAATTGGCATAGACGGCGGTCATATCGAGAACAAAGTTCGTGGCACTAAGCAAGATATTTATGTAGAAATGCCAAACCACACTGTGGCACTAAACAAGGTTTTGGAGATTTTGGTAGACAAAAAAATTGGTGCAATAAGCAGTTTGTCACAAATTGACGCCATTGGTCACAGAATTGTGCATGGTGGCGAAGAATTTAAAAAAGCAACCAAAATTGAGGGTGATGTCTTGGCCAAAATTAAGGATTTAATTCCGCTTGCGCCACTGCATAATCCTGCCAATGTTCAAGGTATAGAGGCATGCCAAAAGCTAATGCCAAACGTTCCGCAAGTTGCAGTGTTCGACACAGCTTTTCACAGCACAATGCAGCCTACTGCGTACAGATACGCCATCCCTACCGAGGACTACACCAAACACCATATCCGCAAGTACGGCTTTCATGGCACTAGCCACAAGTATGTAAGCCAAAGGCTGGCAGAAATTACTGGCAAAAAGGGCAGATTTATAATTTTACATATCGGCAATGGTGCTTCAATTAGTGCCGTCAACAGCGGAATTTGCCAAGACACTAGCATGGGCTACACTCCGCTAGATGGCTGCGTTATGGGCACAAGAAGCGGCAGCGTAGACGCCTCAATTTTGCCAGTGCTATGCAAAAAACACAACCTAACCATAGAGCAAGCCATAGATTATCTAAACAAAAAGAGTGGTTGGCTTGGCATCTGCGGGCTTAGCGACAGCCGAGATATAGAAAATAGGTCGGCCAACCCAAATGACCATTCTGCTGAGGCTGAGGCTTGCAGACTAGCCAACGAGCTAAGAGCCTATGTAGACAAAAAGATTTTGGGCGGATACGCCTTTGCGCTTGGCGGCGTAGATGCAATTGCATTTACTGCGGGCGTTGGCGAAAACAGCCCAATTTACCGCGAGCTTGTGCTAACTGGGCTATCTAGTTTTGGCATAAAACTAGACGACAATCGAAACAGGGTAAACTTTAAGCGTGGCGAAGAACAATTAATATCCACCGACGACAGCGCTGTAAAAGTGTATGTAATACCTACTAACGAAGAATTGCAAATAGCAAGAGAAACTGCCGAAGTGCTAGGTTTATAAATTCTGCTACCAAAAGGTATAAAACTTACTACAGAAGCAAAAAAAGTGCCAATAAACACCTAATTTATCAAAAATTATAATCAAAATTAAAAAATATAATTGACAAAACGGCGGCAATGGTATATAATCGCTTTGCACAAATAAAAACCTGGGCCTAAATGCTAGCAATTTTGCCAAGGCCATGGGGGATAATCAGGAGGAAAAAATGGCTGTACCAAAACATAAAGTCAGCAAGGCAGCAACATCTAGCCGTCATGCAAGCAATCGCAAAGCCACTTCGCCAACATTAACAGAGTGTCCTCAGTGCCACGAGCCTAAGGCATCTCATGCAGTATGCCCAAATTGCGGATACTACAAAGGCGAAAAGAAGATTCTTGTAAAAGCCGACAAACAAAAAAAAGCTTAAATATCAAACCAACCAAAGACAATCTAGCTGCCAATACTTGGCAGTTTTTTTGTTTGCAAAAACTTTTGGGTCTTGTTTGGTTTTGCTTAAAAATGGCTTGCTTTTATTAATAAAAAAGAGGATAAATTTTGCTTTAAAAACTAATTTTTAATCTACACTTTAAATTTCTTGTAACAAAATTTTTAAAAAGTATTTACAAACATTCAAAGCCGTGATATTATCTTGGGGATTTTTATTTCAAGGAGAATTTTATGGAAAACAAAGAACAATTATTAAATCAAGAATTATTGCAAAGGGAATTTTTAAGCAAAATTGGAGTAATGCCTACAATAGATAGAATTGTTAAAAATAAAACAGTAGACAACATTGCACTGGTAGGTTTGCAATCACAAGATGATAAAGTAGACTATTTTTGCCAAGGAGAATTTACTTTAATAAAGCTGCTAACTGAAAACCTTTACAACATAATTAAAAATTATCCTATAACAGCAGCAGTGATTGCAAATAATCAAGAATATTTTGCAAGCCAAAAACAATCTGCAGACGATATATCTATCAAACTCAATGAGTTTTCTGTAAGACCAGACCCAACGCATGTAACAGATGATTCTTTAAATAAAGAAATGGACGAAATGTTGCAAAAAATTAATGTAAATACGCTTTATGATAGCTATGTTGTTGTAAACAAATTGTTAGCTAAATTTTCTGAGCAACTAAACGCTGATAAAGAGATAAAAAAAGATGCATATGCACAAGGCTATTATGCTATGCTAGAAAACACATCAGACATTTTTAAATCTGCGCTTAGCACAACCAAATTAATTGTTCAAAACACAAGCGACGGAGCCGAAATAGATTACAAAAAAATATTAAAACAAAACGATAAAATGAAAGCAAAATTAACGCTACTAACAAATACGATAAACAGATTGGAACTAAATCTTCCTTATTTAATGTACGATTCTATTTTGGCTATGTACGATTTTAATAGTAAAAGCGTTGAAAAATTTATAAAAGAAAGTGGTCTTATTTTAGAAGATACTAAAAAAGATACTATTTTTAAAGCAACTGCGTCTGATGTTGATGATATATCAGACACAGAAAAAGCCAGACTTGCAGCCATTAAGCGTGCTAACAACCTATATTTGCGTCTATCACAAGAATATTTACCAGACCTAGTGGCAGAAGCATACAGATACAGCACAACGCCATGCGGCAATGTTATTTACGATAGCTTTATAAAAAATCAAAAGACAATAAACAATCTTGTTGATAATATTAGGGCAAAAGGGGAGTTTATGCCACTAGCCAGCACAGCCACTAAGGCGCAAGCAGACGATGCTATTAAGCAACTTAACAACACTTTAAACCGAATTTACAAAGTTAGTGGGGCTGCCGCCGAGCCAGATTTTGCAGTATTTGAATAATTAGTAAAGGCTACAAAAAGTAAAAATAAAAGCAATATAAACCAACAAAAATAGGGTATTATGTCAGACATAGTACCCCATTTTTTCTGCCATTAAGCCACAATAATTATAGCTAGTGGCACAAAATACAACATTAAAGAATTTGTTAAAATTAACTTTAACTATTTTCAAATGCCAAAATCCGGCAAACAAATTTTTAAAATTATGCAAAATCGTTAGGCAAAAGTTAGCAGAATAATATATAATATATCCTGAATTTATGTTAAAACTAGGCATATGTTATAAGCGTATGCCCAAATTTAACAAAAAGGAGAGTTTATGAAGATTGTCATTGACGCTTTTGGCGGCGACTATGCCCCAGAAGAGATTGTAAAAGGGGCTATCACCAGCGTAAATCTGCTAGAAGACATGCAAATTGTCCTTACCGGAAATGCCCAAAAAATTCAGCAGGTGCTAGATGATTACGGCTACAAGGGTGGCAAAATTACCATAGTTGATGCCCCAAGCGTAATAACCAACGAAGAAAGCCCAACTCTTGCCATTAGGCAAAAGAAAGACAGCAGCCTTGTTGTGGCGTTAGATATGCTTAAAGAAAATGACGACATTGACGCAATAATCAGTGCTGGCAGCACCGGCGCCGTGCTAACTGGTGCTTTGCTTAGAGTTGGCAGACTTAAAAGCGTGTTGCGCCCTGCATTGGCTCCAACTTTGCCAAACCTTGCTGGCGGGCAGACCTTGCTTATAGATTGCGGCGCAAATGTCGATTGCAAACCAGAATATTTGGCACAGTTTGCCGTTATGGGCAGCGAGTACCTAAAAAGTATGTTTGGAGTAGAAAACCCTAGGGTTGCGCTAGTAAATATCGGCACCGAAGACCACAAGGGCAACACCTTAACTCACGCCGCCTTTGAACTTTTAAGCAAAACTCCAAACATAAATTTTGTCGGCAATATGGAAGCGCGCGACGCACTTAGTGGCAAGTATGATGTCCTTGTTTGCGACGGCTTTGTTGGTAACACCTTGCTTAAATCTACCGAGGGTGCCGTTGATGCCGTCAACAAACTTCTAAAAGAAGAGATACTAAAATGTGGCGTGCGTGGCAAACTTGGCTATTTAATGCTAAAACCAGCCTTTAAAGGTTTAAAAAATAGGCTAAATTACACTTCGGTGGGCGGTTCTGCATTTTTGGGCATTAAAAAACTTGTCATAAAAACGCACGGCAGCAGCAAGGCCGAAACAATATACAGCTGCGTCCGTCAAGCGCAAGCCTTGCACAATGCCAAAATGATAGAGAATTTGGCGGCCAGCCTTGTCAGTTTAGATACGGGGGAAGAATGATAGACAATTTAGCAATAGAGCAGAAAATCGGCTACAAATTTAAGGACAAAAAGCTGCTGGAAGTTGCATTTACGCACCCAAGCTACGCCAACGAGCATAAAACAAAAAGTAATCAGCGGCTAGAGTTTTTGGGCGATGCCGTGCTAGAACTTATTGTAACAGACAAACTCTTTTCCACCTATGTGGGCAGCGAGGGTGACCTAACAAAATACCGCGCAAGCCTAGTAAGTCAGCCAACCTTAGCGTTTATAATAGAGCAACTTGGGCTAGAAGACTACTTGCAGAAAGGCAAGGGCGAAAGCCGCAACGGCATAGACAGCAAAGGTATTAAGTGCGATTTATTTGAGGCCATTGTTGGGGCAATTTACCTAGACGGCGGATATGCCGAGGCGCAAAAGTTTGTGCTTGGGCTGCTGCAAGACGCAATAAGCAACATTTCAGACGCCACTGACAAAAATTACAAAAGCCTGCTGCAAGAAAAACTCAAAAACCAAAAGATAGTTTACCGCACCACCAAAAAGGGCGAAGACCATAACCCAACCTACACCTGCACCGTTTTAGTAAACGGCATAAACTGTGGCAAGGGTATTGGCGGAAGTAAGAAGGTTGCCGAACAGGCTGCCGCCCGCGAAGCTTTTAGGGCATCTTTTCGCGGCTAGCAGCGTCATAAACATTTTACCACTTGGTCATTTACGTTTATGTAAACTCGCTCGTGGATAAAATATTTACTCCTTGCTATCCATCGAAAATCTGCCCTAAAAAAGAGGAATTATCTTTTCGCGGCTAGCAGCGTCATAAACATTTTACCACTTGGTCATTTACGTTTATGTAAACTCGCTCGTGGATAAAATATTTACTCCTTGCTATCCATCGAAAATCTGCCCTAAAAAAGAGGAATTATCTTTTCGCAGCTAGCAGCGTCACTATGTATATTTGCCTTGCTCTATTTACGCTAGCGGCGCTAGAAAATTTATAAAATCTGCTATAAGTCACTAAAAATTTATAACTAAGGACTATCTAAAATGAAATTTAAAAAAATGGAAATTTATGGCTTTAAAAGCTTTGCTGACAAGCTAGAAGTTAGTTTTGACAGCGGCGTTACGGCCATAGTTGGGCCAAACGGCTGCGGAAAGAGCAATGTTGCCGACAGCATCAGGTTTGTCATGGGCGAAAACAGCGCCAAAAGTATGCGTGGCAGCAGCATGCAAGACGTTATTTTTAACGGCACTCAAAGCCGCAAGCCGCTTAGTTTTTGCGAGGTCAGCTTGTATTTTGACAACTCCGAAAAGATTTTTCCACTAGATTATAACGAAGTTGTGCTTAGCCGCAAGTTATATAAAAGCGGCGAGAGCGAATACGCTATAAACAAAAATCCGGTTAGGCGCAAGGACATTGTCGACGCCCTGCGGGATAGCGGGCTTGGGCGAGATAGCTATTGCGTAATAGGTCAAGGCAAAATAGATAGTCTGCTTTCGGCAAAGCCCGAAGAACGCCGTTCAGTGTTTGAAGAGGCGGCGGGCATAAGTCGGTTTAAAAGCCGCAAGCAAGAGGCAGAAAGCAAGCTTGCCCGCACAAGGGACAACCTAAATAGGCTTAACGACATAATTTTTGAGCTAGAAAATCAGCTTGGGCCGCTAAAAAAGCAGAGCGAAAACGCCAAGAAATTTTTGGAATACAAAGAACAACTTAAAAACTTGGAACTTAATATTTATGTCTATCAGTACGACCACGCAAGCGGTAGCAAGGCGGCAATTAAGTCTAAGTTAGAGGGCATAAACCAAGAGTTTGCCCTTAAGCAAGCAGGGCTAGAAAAGGCAGTTGCCGACTACAACACCAGCATGGACAACATCAGCAAGTTAGACTCTCAGCTTGCCGACCTAAATAGCCAGCTTGTAGAGCTTTCTATCAGCCTAGAAAAGCAAAACGGCGAGGCTAAAATTATTCAAGAAAGGTTATCTACATTAACCGAGCAAGCCGACAGATTTAACCGCGAATTTAATCAGGACAAAACGCTGCACGAGGCACTAATTAGTCAGCAGCAAGAAAAAGAGAAAAACTTAGCCGAAACTCGCCGCAATTTAGAAAAAATAGAAAGGCAAATAGAGCAAGTAAACAGCGAATACCTAGACATTGTAGATAGGTTGACGGCTGGCGAGCAGTCCACCAAGGAAACAGGCGAAGAAATTTATTCGGCGCTTGAAAGCCTTGGCGATGTAAAATCTACCGTTAGCAGCCTAAAAGCCGAGCAAAGTATGCTTGCCGAAAAGCAAGCCGAAGAAGAAAAGCATATTTTTGGGCTAAAAGATGATCTTTCTAGTGCCGAGTCTAAGCTTGCTGAGTGCGGCGAAAACCTTTCTAGGCTAGAAACCGAGCTTGCTGGGCTAAAATCGCAAAAACACTCCGCCGAAGAAGATGTGCTTGCCACAAACAGAGCCTTAACCCAGCTGGGCATCAGCCTAGACGACAAGCGTGTAGAATATCATACAAAGTTGTCGCGCGCAAAAGTTCTGCAAGAAATGGCCGAAGAAAACGAGGGCTACATAATCTCGGTAAAAAGGCTGTTAGAGCAGGCCAAAACCAACAGCACGCTTGGCGGCATGATCGTCGGCGTGGTTGCAAAACTAATGAAAGTTCCAGCCCAACTAGAAGTGGCAGTAGAAATGGCACTTGGTGCAAGCGTACAAAATATAGTAACCAAAAACGAAGACGATGCCAAATACATTGTAAATTATCTTAAAGAGCGCAAGTTTGGCAGAGCAACTTTCTTGCCAATTAGCAGCATGAAAGAAAGGCGCGTGCCAGACATTGTTAATAGCAAACTTTCTAGCAAGGGCGTACTTGGCATTGCCAGCGACCTAATTAGCTACGACAGTCGTCTAGACCCCGTGTTTAAAAGTCTACTTGGCAGCACGGTGGTTGTGGACAATATAGACAACGCCATAAGTTTTAGCCGTGCAACAGCCTACAGCGCAAAAATTGTCACTCTAGACGGCGATGTTATAAACCCCGCTGGTTCTATCTCTGGCGGAAGCCGAAAAGAAAACACAAGCAATATTATAGGCCGAGAGCGTGAAATTGCCGACCTAAATAAAGAACTTAAACTGCTAGAAACAGAACTTGCCTCCGAAACCAAAAAGCAAGAGGCAACCAAGGCAAGCCTAGCCGAGCAAAACGCAAAACTCACACAAATTGGCGCCAAAATTCAGGACAAAGAAGTAGAATTAATCCGCACTCGTGACGAAAGCGACGCACAAGATGCCTTAATTGGCGACCTGCATAAACAACTGCGTCAAGCGCAGTTTGCAAAAGAGGCGTTGGACGACCGTGTTGTGGCAGTTGGCGAAGCCCTAGAAATTGCGGCACGCCAAATGGGCGAAAAATTGCAAGAGCGTACCGAGGCAAGCGAAAACAAGCGTAAGGCTGATAGCAAGTTCGATTTACTCCGCAAGCAAAGGGAGAGTTTGTATGACAAACTTACTAACCTAAAAATTGAGCAGACCACCACCGAGGCGGCTATTCAATCGGCAGCAGAAGGGTTAGATAAACTTGCTACAGATATAGCAGTCAGCGAGGATAGGCAGCGCGAAAATAGGCTTGCCGCCCAAATAAACGCCACAAAAATTGGCGAGTTAAAAAACATTTTAAACAACTTTACAAACGACGAACACTATGTTGCCATAACTGCAAAAATTGCCGGCGTTAAGGAGCAACTTAGCGGGTTAGACAACTTTAAGATAAAGCAGCAAGGGCTAGCTGCCGAGGCCGACCAAGCCAAGTTAGAATATTCGGCTCAATTGCAACAAATTGCCGAAAAACGCAGCAAGGAAGAACTGCGTCTAACCCAAATAGACGCCGAAGTTGAAGCTATGCAAGAGCGTGTTTGGGAAGAATACAGCATGACTTACGCCGATGCCCTAAACTTTAAGAAAGAATACTTTAACCTAACCGAGGGACTGGCAGAAAGTGCCAAACTTAAAAGACAAATCCAAAGTCTTGGATATGTAAATGTGGGCGCAATAGAAGAACTTGTTAGCGTTACCGCGCGCTACGACGAACTGACTGGTCAAAAGGAAGACCTTTCGGTTGCCGAGCAAGACCTAATTAAGATTATCAAAGAGCTGACCACCCAAATGGAGCAGAAATTCCGCACCCAGTTTGAACAAATAAATGTCAACTTTCAAAAGATATTTAAGGAACTGTTTGGCGGCGGCAGAGCGCAGTTGGTGCTGCTAGAAGATAATAATCTTTTAGAGTGCGGTATAGACATAATCGCCGAGCCACCCGGCAAAAAACTGGGCAGTATAACACTGCTTAGCGGCGGCGAAAAGGCACTTACTGCTGTGGCTATTTTGTTTGCCATACTAAAACTTAAACCTATGCCTTTCTGCGTGCTAGACGAAATTGAGGCCGCCCTAGACGACGCCAACGTAGAGCGCTTTGCTAGGTATCTTAAAAACTTTAGCGGCGACACTCAATTTATTGTTATCACCCACCGTAAGCCAACTATGGAGCTTGCCGACTGCCTTTACGGCGTAACCATGGAAGAAAAGGGCGTGTCCAAAATGGTCAGTGTAAAGCTAAGCGAGGCCGTCCAACTGGACACCCATGGTTAAAATTTATTATAAAGACTAACGGTTGCAACTTTTATAGCAGCCGTTTTTGTTTGACAAAATTAACACAGCTATGTAAAATAATTGTATTAGTGGCAAAAAATGCAAGGAGATTATTATGGGATTTTTTTCTAGGCTAAAAGAGGGTATGAAGAATACCAAAAAAACTTTTGCCGAAAAGTTAAAATACGCCTTTACTGGCAACGATATAGACCAAGATTTTTATGACGAACTAGAATTTGTATTACTTTCTAGCGACATTGGCGCCGAAACCACGGCGGATATTATAGACCAATTAAAAGATGAGGTTAAAAAGCGTAAAGTTAAATCCACAACGGGTTGCAAAGAGGTGTTAAAAGACATTTTGGTGCAAATTTTGGACAAATCTTGCCCGCAAAAGCTAAATTTTCCGTGCGTAATTTTGGTTGTTGGGGTAAACGGCGTAGGAAAAACCACCACCATTGGTAAACTTGCGCAAAAATATGACAAAATGGGCAAAAAAGTGGTGCTTGCGGCAGCCGATACTTTTAGGGCAGCGGCGGGCGAGCAGTTAGAAGTGTGGGCAAATAGGGCAAAAGTAAAAATAGTTGGCAGCACGCAGGGCGCAGATGCAGCAGCAGTGACGTTTGATGGTATTTCTAGTGCCAAAGCGCGCAACGCAGACGTGCTAATTATAGACACTGCCGGCAGACTGCACACAAAAACCAACCTTATGGAAGAATTAAAAAAGATAGATAGGGTTGTGCAGCGAGAATACCCAGAGGCCGAGTATCACAAACTTATGGTTGTGGACGCTACAACTGGGCAAAATGCGCTTAGCCAAGTTAAGCAGTTTAACGAGGCCATTAAATTAACCGACCTAGTAATAACCAAGCTAGACGGCACTAGCAAAGGCGGATTTGTCTTTGCTCTTGCCGGACAGTACGGCTTGCCAATAAACTACATAGGGGTGGGTGAGTCTGCCGACGACCTTTTAGATTTCAACTCCAAAGACTTTGTAAATGCAATTTTAGAATAACCCGCTAAAAGACAGCCCACCCTGTCATCCAATACACAAGTAGGTTAGTGCGCTAGCACGCTAAAATTTATCAAAACCCAACACAATCTCAGGAAAAATGGGGTATTATGTCAGACATAATACTCCTATTTTTTACCAATTTTTAATTACATATTTATTTTTATACACTTAAAATTTGTTTTATTTTTTTAACTGCATAGTTTATAAAAAAATAATTTATAAAAATGTTGTAATGGGCTTGACAGGGCGGAGAAAATAGTTTATAATTCACATGTAAAGTAAAATTGCTTTACAGCAAAAGTTGCAAAATAGGCAACAATAGCTTATTTGGCGAAACAATAAAACGCCAAGGAAAAAATTTATGGCAGACCTAGACAAAAAACTGGAAATGTGCATGCTTGCGGACATCTATGGCGGGTTGCTTACCCAAAATCAGCAGCAGGTTATATCTAGTTACTACGCAAGTGACTATTCGTTGTTTGAAATTGCCGAAAATCTTGGCATAACCCGTCAAGCCGTGAGAGATACTCTTAAAAAGGCCGAAACAGCGCTGCTAAATGCCGAACAAAAATGTGGATTTGCAAGCAAATCTGCTAGGCTTAAAACTCTTGTGCAAAAGGCAGAGCGGCAAGTTAAGTTGGGCGCTGCAAAACCAGTTGTGCTTGCCACAATTAAGCAAATTGCAGACAATCTTTAACTAGCACAAATGCAAAACTTACAAATTAGCAATTATTGCAGTATTAAAACTTATAAAGGAGATAAATTTTGGCACTTTTTGGTAGTTTGGGCGAAAAACTTAATAACATATTTGCCAAACTCACTAAGCGTGGCAAGCTTACCGAGGCGGACATAAAAACGGCAATGCGCGAAGTTAGGGTTGCACTACTAGAAGCCGATGTCAACTTTTTGGTGGCCAAGGATTTTATCGCCAAGGTTAGCGAAAAGGCGCTTGGCGAAAGAGTGCTAGAAAGCCTTTCTCCGGGTCAACAAGTTATTAAGATAGTCAACGAAGAACTTACCGAGCTTATGGGCAGCAAAAACAGCAAACTAGAAGTTGCGGCTAATCCGCCGACAGTTGTGCTAATGTGCGGTCTGCAAGGCTCGGGTAAAACCACAATGTGCGCTAAACTTGCTTATATGCTAAAAAAGCAAGGTAAAAAACCGTTGCTTGTGGCGTGCGATATTTATAGGCCTGCCGCAATAGAACAACTAAAAATTGGTGCTAAGCAAGCCGGGTGCGATGTGTTTGAAAAAGGCACGGCAAACCCTGTAAAAACCTCTGCGCAAGCCGTGGAACACGCTAAAAAACTTGGTTACGATACGGTAATTATCGACACAGCGGGGCGTCTGCAAATTTCCACCGACCTAATGAAAGAACTTGCAGACATAAAAAAGGCAGTTAATCCCACCGAAATTTTGCTTGTTGTGGATAGCATGACTGGTCAAGAGACGGTAAATGTTGCCACCGAGTTCAATAATCAGCTAGACATAACCGGCGTAGTGCTAACCAAGCTGGACGGTGACACTCGTGGCGGTGCGGCGCTAAGCGTAAAAGCCGTAACCGGCAAGCCAATAAAATTTTGCGGCGTGGGCGAAAAACTTGGCGACATAGAGCCGTTTTATCCAGACAGAATGGCCAGCCGAATACTGGGTATGGGCGACGTTCTAACCCTAATTGAAAAGGCGCAAGCGGTGGCCGACGAAAAGGAAATGGCAAAGTTGGAAGAGCGTCTGCGCAAAAATGCATTTACGCTAGACGACTTTTTAACCCAGTTTGAGCAGATAGGCAAAATGGGCAACATTGCCGACCTGCTGGCCATGGTACCCGGCATGGCGGGCAAATTTAAGGCTAGCGACATAGACCAAAGCAAACTTACTAAGTACAAGGCAATAATTCAAAGCATGACGCCGCAAGAGCGCAACAACCCAGAGATAATAAAGGCAAATAGGCGTAAGCGAATAGCCGCAGGCAGCGCCAGCACCATTCAAGAAGTCAACAGCTTGCTTAAACAATACGAGCAGACCAAGCTTATGATGAAAAACATGAATGGGGGAAATAGTAAACCTGCCCGCATGTTTGGCAAAAGATTTTGAGGCATCTTTTTGCGGCTAGCGGCGTCACTAGGTATATTTGCCTTGCTTATTTACGCCATTAGTAAACTCGCGGCGGACAAATATCCCAGTTCCTTGCTTTTCATCAAAAATCTGTCTCAAAATAATATTTTAGCAGATTTTCGCAAATCTTGGAATTTGCGTTCTTTATCCCAAATCTCCGCAAATTTGGTTAAATTTCGCAATTTGCAGTATCCAGTTCCTTGCTATTCATCAAAAATCTGCCTCAAAATTGGAATTTAGTAGATTTTCGCAAATCTTGCACTCGCTCGGCATGCTAGCACCAAACTCAAAATTCGCCTAAAGTGGTAAAATTAGAGGTGGGGCAAAGGCAAATAAGCACTCAATTGCATATTTCGGCACTGGTGGCCGTGTATGATAAATAATTTTTATGGAGGAGAAACAAATGTTAAAAATAAGACTTACCCGCATGGGAGACAAAAAGTCACCTTACTACCGTATTGTAGTAGCAGACAGCAGAAAGGCTCGTGATGCCGAATATATAGACCTTATTGGTACATACAACCCACTTGTTACCGAAAATGACCTAAACATTGATGCTGAAAAAGCTAACAAATGGATAGCTAACGGGGCTCAGCCTACCGACACTGTTAAGGCACTTTTAAAAAAGAGCGGCGTAGAAATAAAAAAATCTGTAAAAGAAAAAAAGGCAAAATAGTTTAACTATAAAGGAGCAATATATGAAAGAATTAATAGAATTTATAGTTAAAAATTTGGTAGAAAAGCCAGACGAAGTGCTTGTTACCGTAGAAAATCACGGCAGTGAATTGGTTGTTCGTGTTGTTGTGGCAGAGTCGGATATCGGCAAAGTTATTGGCCGCAGCGGCAAAGTTGCAAACGCAATCCGCACAGTTGCCAGAACTTGCGCAACCAAGCAAAACAAACACGTGTCCATAAAATTTACCGAAAACAAGTAAAAACAAATAGCAGTGTAAAAGGGAGAAATATTCTCCCTTTTTACATTGCTAAAATTAGTTTTTGCCTATCTGTCAATTTAGTTTTTGCCTATCTGTTGCCAAAGGTAATGCCTTGGGCTTCTAGTTCTGCCTTGGCCTCGGCAAGTTTTTTGGTGTAAATAAACTTTAAAAATGGCGCATAATTATCGGATGTTAGTTTTATGTTTTTATCATCAGTAGGTGCGTCTACTTTAATAAACTCTTCTAACAAATCTTTGTATGCAGGCTCGTCAATAATAAGACATTCTTGGTTATATTGGCATTGTTTTGCTACTCGTTTGCACTCTCGGACAAAATTTTTGCTCTGTAATTTCTCGTTTGGTACAAAATAGAAATTAATAGGATTTTTACTAATTACCAAAGGCCAGTTGATACGGCGAGATACTATTGTTTTTCCACCTAAAGTACCTTTACCTTTATGATATTTCCCATTTACGCTGTCTTCTTTTTCGTCACCCAAAACATAATATCTGTCGTTAAATTTGGCGTCCAAAAGCATGTCTTCACTAGGGTTGTAATATTGAATATATCTGTATGTTACAGTCTGTTTGCTACCATTTAAATATGTTTCAGTGGTTATTACTGGTGCATAGCCGTCGTTATAAACCCTGTCGGCAAATGCAAATGGTCTAGAAATTCTTGGTGATGAATATTTACCTTTTACAGAATCCATGTCCAAATAAACATACAAGGGGTTGGTGCATTTTTCATAAGCTATAATTTTAGCTCCATAACCAGCGTCAGTAACTTCTTTTACTTGGGTAACTTGCCTTAAAATTCTAAAAGTCTTGCCGTCAGAATCAAATTCGTCAATGGCTTCAAACTGATTTTCTTCTCCGTTGACAGTTAAATTGTATGAATATATTGGATTGCCAGTGGCGTTATAAAGTTTTGGATTTTTAGATTTTTCCATAATCTTTCTCCTTAAATTTTTACTCCCTTGTTATAACAAAAATTTGACAATTTGTAAATACAATAAGCCAAAAAAGTTAGCTAATTTTATAAATTTTGATAATTTTGGCTTGCATGCGCCCAAAACTTTTGCAGTTTTGATTTTTAGTGTGTTATAATTAGCGCATGAAAAATAAAATTGACGTGCCAAAATTGGCAAAAACAATATTGGTGGGCAAAATTGTAAAGGCGCAAGGCATAAAGGGCGACGTAAAAGTGCTTGTTTTTGCTGACTCCGATTTTGATTTTTTAACTTTAACCGAGCTTATTGTTGGCGGCGAGGTTAAAAAAGTGCAAAAAAGTTACCGCATAGGCAGTTGCTACGGCGTTAAGTTAGAGGGTGTTGATACTTGCAATGCAGCCGAAAGTCTTAAAAATTGCAGTGTAGAAATTTTAAGAGAAAACTTTAATTTGCCAGCCGGCAGATATTTAATTGCAGACCTTATTGGCAGGCCGGTTGCGTTATCTACAGGCAAAGTTGTAGGCGTTATAGAGGACGTGCAAAATTTTGGCAGCGCCGATGTAATTTACATTTCTAATGACGGCGTAAAGATTATGTGCAGCCATAAAGAGGGGCTGATAGAAAAAATTGACGAGTACGGCAGGGTAATTTTTAACGACAAAATCTTTGCCGAAGTAGGTGTCTATGACGACTAAAACCAAATCTAGCGCTTGCGGCACAAATGTAAAAGACGCATCTACTGCTAGTGCTACTGCAACAAAAAATAAATCTTTAAGTAGTGCAGTTTCTTGCGACAAAGTGTCAAAAATCAGCAAAAAAGCGGCAATTAAAATAGATATACTTACACTTTTTCCCCAAATGTTTGCGCCCCTAGAGGCAAGTTTGCTTGGCAGGGCAAAAGCTGCTGGGGTAATAAAACTTAACATAATAGATATTAGGCAATTTTCTAAGGACAAGCATCACAAGTGCGACGACACCCCGTTTGGCGGGGGTGCGGGCATGCTGATGATGCCACAGCCGCTATACGATGCAATTACAAGCATCAAAGGCTACAAATCGGCGTTAAAACTGTACATGTCGCCACGTGGCAAGACATTTAATCAAACCCAAGCAAAGGCGCTTAGCGAACATAAGCATATAATTATAGTTTGCGGCCATTACGAGGGCATTGACGAGCGCATTATAGAGCTGCTTATAGACCAAGAGATATCCATTGGCGACTACGTGCTAACCGGCGGTGAACTGCCTGCCATGGTTGTAGTGGATAGCTTGTGCAGGTATATCCCCGGCGTTTTAGGTACGCTAGAAAGCGTTGAGGAGGAAAGCTTTTCTAGCGGGCTGCTTGAATATCCGCAGTACACCCGCCCCCAAGAGTTTATGGGGCTAAAAGTACCAGACGTGCTTGTTAGTGGCGACCACGCCAAAATTGCCGCCTGGCGAAAAGAGCAGTCTTATAGCAAAACCAAACAAGTTCGCCCAGACCTTTTAGACAATTAATAACTTGGCAAGCTTTAAAAATTTATTGGTGCTAAAATTTGCAAAAATGGCATCTAACCCAGTAAATATGGGGTGTTATGTCTGGCATAACACACAAAAAACTGCCACAAAATACAACTAAAAAATACAAAAATGGAGGCTTATAGCATGGTAATAAACTGGTTTCCGGGGCATATGAAAAAGACACTTGAAGAAATGAAACGCAATGTAAAAAATTGTGATTGCGTAATTTATGTGTTGGATGCACGTGCGCCAATAAGCAGTCTTAACCCCAAAATAGACCAAATTGTTGGGCATAAGCCGGTATTGTATGTTTTAAACAAGGCAGATTTGGCCGATGATAGCCGCACCAACCACTTTTTAGAAATGTTTAAAAGTAAGGGCAAAACTGTAATTAGCCTAGTTTCTAGCGGCGCTGGGGCAAAAACTAAGCTTATAGCCGAAATTAAGCAACTTTTATCTGCAAAAATACAAAAAAGTGAGCAAAAACAAGTAAACACTCTGTACAAAGTTATGGTAATTGGCGTGCCTAACACCGGCAAAAGCAGTATTATAAACGCACTGGCGGCGCAGTCTAAGGCAACCACGGGCAATAAGGCGGGCGTAACAAAATCCACTCAATGGGTGCGTGTGGACGCAAGCATAGCCTTGCTGGATACCCCCGGCACTCTTTGGCCAAAGTTAGAAGACCCACAAGTTGCCCTTAAACTGGCATTTGTTGGCTCTATTAAAGATGATATTTTGGATATAGAAGAATTGGGGTTAGAACTTATCAAGTTTTTACTAAAAAACGAGAAATCTAAGCTAATAGCAAGGTATGGCGAAATAGAAGAAGATGTCGAAACAATTGATGTGTACAACGCTCTTTGCAAAAAACGTGGTTTTATTTTGCGTGGTGGCGAAATAGATTATTTGCGTGCCGGCAAGGGTTTTTTGGACGACTTTCGCCGAGGTCGCATTGGCAAAATTACCCTAGATTAATGGCAAACCGAGGAAGATATGTCTAAAAAACAAAAGATTATAGTAGAAGACAATTTGGCGTACGAAAAGCGGTGTAAGCAGCAAGGCTACAAACTAATTGCTGGAGTGGACGAAGTGGGCAGAGGCCCGTTAGCTGGCCCAGTTTGCTGTGCGTGCGTAATTATGCCGCTAGACAACATAATTGACGGCGTGGACGACAGTAAAAAGCTATCCGAAAAAAAACGAGAGCAACTTTACGAGCAAATTATGCAAAAGGCAATTTGCGTGCAAGTGGAGCTTATAGACAACAATAAAATAGACGAGCTAAATATTGGTGTGGCAACTAAACTATGTATGGCAAACGCCATAAATAATATGGGTATTATGCCAGACATAGTACTGGTAGATGCCGTAAAAGGGTTAGATACAAAAGTGCCAACACTGCCGATAATTCATGGTGATGCGCTTAGTTATAGCATAGGTGCAGCAAGCATAGTAGCCAAGGTAACCCGTGATAGACTTCTTTGCGAACTTGCAAAAAAATATCCAAACTATGGGCTAGAAAAACACAAGGGCTACGGCACCAAGCAACACATGGACGCCATCCGCAAATACGGAGCAACCGAAATTCACAGGCAGTCCTTTTTGGGTTGGTATTATGCCGAAAAACAAGTGGGCGGCAAGGAGTGACTATTTTATGTTTAACGAAAATACATGGCATAGTGGCGAGAAACTGGCTGCAAAACACCTTAAAAAACTAGGGTACAAAATTGTTGGCACAAACATTTGTATTGCGGGTGTAGAGGCAGATATTGTGGCTATTTTACCACGCCGATTAGCCCAAAAACAACTAAAAAAACAGTACAAAAATGGCGAGCTTTGCAAAACTGGTTATCTTGCCGCCAAAAAGCAGTCGACAAACACTCTGGTTGTGGCAGAAGTTAAGGCGCGCGTAAGTTACAAATATGGTTACCCCGAAGAAGCAGTAAACACCCAAAAGCAACAGCATCTGCGCAGATTTGCCGAGGCCTACACCAAGGCAAACAATATTCACTATCCCGTGCAGTTTGATATAGTTGCCGTCCGCTTGCCTCAAGCCGAAGCTAATGCCGAAATAAGGCACATTCCAAATGCGTTTTAAATAAATATAAAGTAAAATTTTATTTGTGCTTGACAATTTGGTTGGGGCGTGTTATACTGCCTAGCGTATAAAGAGTGTGTCCGCTGTCGGTAATATTGTAGCGCCGGTCAAGAACGCTCCACATACTATCATTTTTAAGGGGGATTATTATGGCTAACGTAATTGACCAGATAGAAAAAGAAAGTATGCGTACTGATTTGCCAGAGTTTAACATTGGCGACACCGTTAAGGTGTGGGTTAAAGTTGTAGAAGGCAACCGCGAAAGATTGCAGGGCTACGAGGGTGTAGTTATTGCTAAAAAGAGCGGTGGGCTAAGAGAAACTTTTACCGTTCGTAGAGTGTCCTTTGGTATTGGCGTAGAGAGAATTTTCCCTATGCACTCACCTAAAATTGACCACATAGATGTCATTCGTCATGGTGATGTAAGACGTGCAAAACTTTACTATCTAAGAGAGAGAAGCGGTAAGAAGGCGAAGATTCGCGACAAAGTCTAGTTTTTGCGGGGATTTTTGCGCATAACTTCAAAATAAAGTCATTTCCAGCAGTCATTTACAATTTAGTAAACTCCTGCCGGAAATTTTTGTTTATTTTTTGTTCTGCATCAAAACTTCCCGCAAAAACCCGCTATGAAATAAATTGTAGTTGTAACTCTATGTTTGCGGCATCTTTTTGCGCATAACTTCAAAATAAAGTCATTTCCAGCAGTCATTTACAATTTAGTAAACTCCTGCCGGAAATTTTTGTTTATTTTTTGTTCTGCATCAAAACTTCCCGCAAAAACTCGCTAGATATTGGTTAAGTGGTGCACGCCTTGTTTTTTTAAAATCTATCGCAAAAACCCGTGGGTATCTTGGTTAATATTTAATTGTCAGTTGTCTGCTGGCAAGTTTTTATGTTTTTCTTGCCAAATTGTGGTGAAAGGTGGGGAATAATGTTGGTTTTTAAAATTTGGTAGTTATTATGCAAATATTTTAACTTATTTTGTAGGGGTAATGTTTAAGGCATAATTTTGTGATATATTGAACTAGTTATTGCCATTTGGCGTAAATTTTTGCTAGAAGCGGCTAAGTAAATAGTCAATGCAGAGCTAAAAAACTTTTGCAAACAGAGTAAAAGGTGTAGAGGCTGCTTACTAATACGCAAAATTATGCCTTAAAGTTGGCAGAGCAAAATAGGGGGAATATATTATGAGTAATTCATCACTTAAATTACTTGCAAAGCGAGCAAGGGGAAGATTACGGATGGCTGCCAAAACAAAGCCCGAGCCAAACATGGCTTGTTTGAGTGCGCCAGGCAGCTACATGCTTGTTGCAAGCATTAGAAACATAGAGGACGACCCGCTATATGCCAAAGTTAAGAAAATTGCCGAACGCAACAAGAATGAAATTATCATTAATCCAATAGCTCAACTTATGGATAGTGCTGCATGCAGCAACATGACTCCGCAAGCCAGAGAGCGTTATGTGCTTAAATTAACCAAGCGTTACAACGAAATTTACAACTACATTATGAGCGAAAAACTAATAGAGTATTAAAGTTTATTTGGTTGCTCTGTATGTGGTTAGTTTATACTAACCGCAGAACCAATTTGTTTATTTAAGTGTTGTATTTATTGCACGGCTCCAAGCAGCCGAGCAACATATCTAAAAATATGTATTTGCCGCAGCGGAGTAAATATTTGTGTTACAGTTATCAAATAATGGGGTATTATGCCAGACATAATATCCCATATTTTCTGGCGTTAAGCCCGATTTGCCAAATTAAAGGACGGTTTAAAAGTATTCAAAAAATTTGATGTCATACTAAAAATAAAATGATATAAATTGCAAACAAACAGACTTAACCAATTTTGCTACAAATAATACACATAAGCAGCTGCAAACTTTTAATCTAAAAAATCAAAAAATAAAAATAAGGGGCAAATTTATTAATTTGCTTTTCAAATAGTCATGTTGTGTGCTATACTACAATTTAGCTAATAAAATTAAATTTACTTAACGCAAAGGGCAAAGAAAACAAATGAATTCTATACTTGACAACCTAAACGAAGAACAAAGATTAGCAGCCAGCGTCAACGGTGGCGCTGTGCTAGTTACGGCGGGGGCTGGCAGCGGCAAAACAAGAATGCTTACCCACAGAATTGCCTATTTAATTGACGAACTTGGGGTGCCAGCATATCACATTTTGGCTATCACATTTACAAACAAGGCGGCTGGCGAAATGAAGGCGCGCATTGAGCGCATGGTGTCGTCTAGTGCAGACTGCTGGATTTGCACTTTTCATGCCATGTGCAGCAGAATACTTAGAATGCACGCCGAAGAACTTGGCTACGACCGCAATTTTACCATATATGGCGACATAGAAAAAGATAGGGTTATTAAGCGTCTTTTGGACACAAAAAATACAAACGTTACGGTAGACACGGTGGGCTATCATATTTCTAATGCAAAAAATCATCTTCTGTCGCCTGACGAATATCAAGACAAAATGCCGCAAAGCTACAAGCGTGATGTTATTATAGACTGCTTTAAAAATTACCAAAAGGAGCTTAAAAAATCTAACGCGCTAGACTTTGATGACCTACTAGTTAAAGTTTACGAACTGTTTACCCTACGCCCCGAGATTCTCGAAAAGTATCAAGATAGGTTTACCTACATTCATGTGGACGAATTTCAAGACACCAACTTTGCACAGTATAAGTTAATTCAGTTGCTAGCTGCCAAGCACGGCAACGTGTTTGTTGTTGGCGACGAAGACCAATGCATTTACAGTTGGCGTGGTGCAGAAAGCGGCAATGTACCTGCATTTACTAGAGATTTTAAGCCAGTGCAAGTGTTTAAGTTAGAGCAGAATTATCGTTCTACCAAAAAGATATTGGAAAAGGCAAACCATTTAATTAAGCGCAACATAAGCAGGCTAGACAAAAATCTTTGGACAGAAAATCCAGAGGGTAATAAAGTTGAAGAATTTTCTACCTATAGCGAAAGCGAAGAGGCCGAGTATGTTGCCGACTGCATAAACAATTTGGTAACCTACAGCGGCTACAATTATCGTGATTTTGCTGTGCTTATGCGTGTAAATGCTCTTAGCCGAGCCATAGAAGAAAAGCTACTTATGTACAATATCCCATATAAAGTTTATGGCGGGCATAAGTTCTTTGAACGCAAGGAAATTAAGGACACCATTGCATACTTAAAGCTAATTAGCAACCCCAAGGATGATGACGCCGCTGTGCGCATGCTAGGGTTTCCTAAAAAAGGCCTAGGGGAGGCCAGCTTGCAGCAGATTACCGAGCTTGCCGAAATAAACGGCTGCTCAATTATGGACATTGTCATGCAGCCTAGCCGCACACAAGGCGTGCTTGCAAAAAAATTAGAGCCAGTTCGCAAATTGTTTGAAGATTTGCTTTTGCAAAAGGAAGTTTTGCCTCTTTACGAGCTTACCGAGTATGTAATAGGTCGTGTGGGTATAAAAGAGGCGATTGGCAAAAAGACCGAAGAAGACGAAAACCGCCTACTAAATATAGACGACTTTTTGCTTAGCGTAAAGGAGTACGCCGACAGCAACACAACTGCCGACCTAGAAGAATTTTTGCAAGGCATAACCCTTATGCGAGATATAGACGCCCTTAGCGACGATGACGACTATGTTACCGTGCTAACAGTGCATTCGGCAAAAGGCCTAGAATTTAAGGTGGTGTTTATAATAGGGCTAAACGACGGCCTGTTTCCGCTGGCAAGGGCAATAAATAGCCCAAACGCTAACGACCTAGAAGAGGAGCGCAGGCTTATGTATGTAGCAATAACGCGCGCCAAGGAAAGGTTGTATCTTACCCGCGCCAGAACTAGGTTTAGTTTTGAAAAACATTGCCTAGAATACACATCGCCAAGCAGATTTTTAACCGAGATTAGCGATGCGCCTAAAAAGGTTAGTATAGACGACATAGTTTCGTCAGAAACATATGACCGCCGCGCCAAAGCCGACTTTAATCTTGCTAGCAAACTAAATATAGTAAATGTTTCTGGCGGGCAGCAAGCCGAAAAATTTGATTTTCCTATAAGCATGCAGCAGCAAGCCAAGCCAAAAATAAATTATTCGGCGTACAAGCGGGGTACAAGGGTTAAGCACCCGCACTTTGGCGAGGGCGTGGTTACAATAGAAGTTACAGATTTTGCGGGGGGCTTTGTTACCGTCAACTTCGAGAGCGTCGGCAGCAAGACGCTTTCGCTTAAGTATGCCAAACTTGAAATTATAGATTAATCTTGCAATTTTTGGGAGAAAATTATGTCTGTGAAGAAAAATAGTACAAAACTTAGTTCTATGGAAGGCGAGCAGTTGCAGTTTGGCGACCAATTTGATGGTGCAAATAGTTCCGAGAGTGCAAATGAGCAATCTGCACAAAATAAACCAAATGTTAGCCCACAACTTCTTGCCGAAATGAACAGACTAATTGAGCAAATTACTGCTGCAAATGTTGCATACTACGATAACGACAACCCTATAATGACCAACAACGAGTGGGACGAGCTATATTTTAGGCTGGCAAAGTTAGAAGCCGAAACCGGTGTTGTGTTAGAAAACAGTCCGACGCAAAAAGTTGGTGGCGCCGTTTTAGACAAATTTACTAAAGTTAAGCATGTAATGCCACTTTACAGCCTAGACAAGGCGCAAAATGTGGGCGAAATTGCGTCGTGGCTAGAAAGAAACCAAAAAATCTTGGATTTTGACCCCGTTTTTAGCGTAGAATATAAGTTTGACGGCTTGCCAATAGCCGTTACTTACAATGGTGGCACTTTGGTACAGGCTCTCACTCGTGGCAATGGGCAAGAGGGAGAAGATGTAACTAGCCAAGCTAAAACTATCCGCAGTTTACCAAAAACTATTGTTTGCAAAGACAAAATTGTTGTTCAAGGCGAAGTGGTAATTAAACATAGCGAGCTTGCCAAATTTAATAAAACGGCCGCAGAAAAGCTTAAAAATCCACGCAATGCGGCGGCGGGTTCTCTTAGACAACTAGACCCTAAAATAACGGCGTCCAGAAACTTAGATTTTTTTGCCTATCACATAAATTACACAAGCGGCAAGCCTATAAAAACGCAGAGCGATATTCATGCTTTTTTAAAAGAGCAAGGTTTTTTGGTTGATGACTTTTTTGAACTTGTTAGTACTCTACAAGAAATTGAGGCTATCATAGAAAATCAAGAGCATGTTAGGCACACTTTGGATTTTTTGATAGACGGGCTTGTTATTAAAGTAAACGACCGTCATATTCAAGAAGAGCTGGGCTTTACAGCAAAATTTCCTAGGGGTATGCTTGCATACAAATTTGATACCGAGCTTGCCGTAACAAAACTTATTGGCATAACTTGGCAAGTGGGGCGCACAGGCAAACTTACGCCGGTTGCCGAGCTAGAGCCTACCGAGCTTTGCGGCGTAACAATTAGGCGAGCCACGCTAAACAACTTTAATGACATTTTGCGTAAAAAAGTTAAGATTGGCGACGATGTTCATATCCGCCGCAGTAACGAAGTTATTCCCGAAATTTTGGACGTAGCTAAAACTTATAATACTAGCACCGCCATAGTTAAACCAACAACTTGCCCAATGTGCGGTGCAATGCTAACCGAAACGGTTGCCAATTTATATTGCCCAAATCATCTGGGTTGCCACCAGCAAATTATATCTAGGTTAACCCATTTTGCTGGCAGAGAGGCCATGAACATAGAGGGGCTTAGCCAAAAGACTATCGAACTGCTGCTTAAAGCGTATGACATTAAAACTTTTGCTGGGCTGTACGGATTAACCAAGCAGCAGCTGCTTGCGTTAGAGGGCTTTAAAAATAAAAAAGCAGACAATTTGTTAGATAGCCTTGACGCCAGCAAGCAACCAAACCTAGAAAATTATATTTTTGCGCTTGGTATAGATGGTGTTGGGTTAAAAACTGCCAAGTTGCTGGCAAAAAGCTACGGAGATATAGCTAAGTTGCAGTCGGCCACCAAAGAAAGCCTTGTTGCCTTGCCCGATATTGCAGAGATAACAGCCACTAGCATTGTAGAATACTTTGCAGACCCATTTAATATAAACCAAATAGATGAGCTTTTTGCTGTTGGCGTGGTGCCGCAAGCAAAAAAAGTGGTAGATATACTAGATAACGTTTTTAAAGACAAAAAGATAGTTCTAACGGGCGAGCTTTCTAGCATGCCACGTGCCAAAGCCACCGAACTAATAGAAAGTTTGGGCGGAAACTGCACAAGCAGCGTAAGTAAATCTACCAATTTTGTTGTGGCTGGAACGGCGGCAGGTAGCAAGCTTGCAAAAGCACAAGTTCTTGGTATAACAATATTAAACGAACAGCAATTTTTGCAAATTTTGCAAGATTGCAATATAAATTATTAAATTTTTGTGTAAAATCGGCATTAGTTTAAACAAAAATATAAAAAACACTTGCCAAATTTCAAAAGATGAGTTATAATCTACAAGATTAGAGTTGCCGCAAGATTGCGTCAAAAACTGTTAGGAGAATTATTATGGATTGGATAGAACCACCAATCGAAAAAATTATTACTCGTGCCGGAAACCGCTACGCTTTGGTTACCGTGGTTTCTAAGCGTGCTAAAGAACTTGTTATAGAGCGTCCAGAGTTCTTTAGGGATAACCCAAGGGTTAAGCCAATAGAAATGGCGGCTAGGGAGTTTTATAAAGGTTTATACACCATAAAGTAGTTTTTTGCGCGTCTTTTGGGCAATAACGGCGTCATTGCCATTTTACCACTCGGTCATTTAGGCACAACTAAACTCCCGCGTGGATAAAATGACAACTCCTTGTTCTTGCTCCAAAATCCGCGCAAAAAACCCGTTTCTTAAACAGGTAAAGTCTAAACGTTTGGGTTGTGCATAACG
>CAYTHL010000007.1:0-40593 GCA_964437615.1 uncultured Lachnospiraceae bacterium
GTTTTACAGACTACAAATTCAAAATTGTTAACAGACAAGAAAATTGATTAATTTAACTTAATCCTTAACCGCACAAAACCAACACCAACTTGAATTGAATAGCGGTTCGGATACATTATCACTTGTCGCACCATAGCAAAAACAATCCGAAGCCTATTTTGGTTCGGATTGTTTTGTTTGGTACTTTTAACCCTTAACTTTTAATGTTTTACTTTTCACCCATTTGAATTGTTTTTAAGTGAAAAACTAAAAGTTAAACATTTTGTTAAGGAGAAAGTATGAAATTAAACGAAATGGATTTGGCGTGCACTTACAATAGTATGTTAGCAAATGCTAACAAATTGTTGACAAATGTTTTCTGTTTTATTATAATTCTTATAGTTGTTAGCATATGCTAACAAAATAAGGAGAGATTTATGGCAATTGTCGAATTTAAAGATGTTACAAAAATTTACAAGACGGGGGATCATCAATTAAGAGCATTAGATGACATAAATTTAAGTTTAGATGAAGGAAAATTTATTGTTGTTTTAGGCCCCAGTGGTGCTGGTAAAAGCACACTTCTCAACTTACTTGGCGGGTTAGATAGCCCAACAACCGGTCAAATTATTGTTGACGGCAAAGATATTTCTACTCTTACAAACAATGAACTTGCAGAATACCGAGCTGCAAAAGTTGGGTTTGTTTTTCAATTTTATAACCTTATTCCTACTCTAACAGTTCAAGAAAATGTGGCATTAGTAAAAGAGATTTCAGCAAACGCCCTTGATGAAATACAAGTTTTAAAAGAAGTTGGGCTTGAAGAACATTTGAAAAAATTCCCTACTCAACTTTCTGGTGGCGAACAACAACGAGTTTCCATTGCAAGAGCCATTGCTAAAAACCCCAAAATTTTGCTGTGTGATGAGCCTACTGGCGCCCTTGACTCAGAAACTGGCGTGATGATTTTGAAATTATTGTTATCTATGGCAAAAAATTATGGAAAAACAATAGTAATTGTTACCCATAACCAAAACATAGCAAAAATGGCAGATGTTGTAATTCGTGTAAAAAATGGTAAAATTCAGTCGTGCGAAGAACAGAAAAAGCCATTAAGTGCTGATGAGGTGGAGTGGTAATATGTTGCTAAAAAAACTTTTTAGAACCGCATGGAAATATAAAGCCCAGTTTATTTCAATGATAATTATGGTTGCCATAGGTGTTGGCGTGTTTATTGGCTTTAATGCGGAATGGTATAGTTTACAAAAAAACACAGATTATTTTATGGCACAAACAAATTATGCCGATTATAGAATTTATAATGAAAACGGTTTTCTTGATACCGACATTTCTGCCATTAAGAATATCGACGGGGTTGATGCTGCATCAAGGGTTCTTGCGGTATCTGTAAATGTAGGCACCTCTGATTCTAGCAAGCAACTTTCAATGTTTTGTTTGGAAGATTATGTCGTTTCAACAATGCAAATAACAAGTGGCAAAAATTACAATGAAAATATAGACGGTTTTTGGCTTTCAGACCAATACGCAAAAGCAAATAATTTATCGATTGGGGATATCTTAACCTTAGTATACCGTGATACCGAAATTAGCGGAACAATTGTTGGCTTGGCAAAAAGTTCGGAATATATGATTTGTGTGGCTGACGACAATCAACTTATGCCAGATTATAATACTTTTGGATTTGTATATGTTTCTCCCGCCAAGATAAAGCAGGTTTTACAAAATGAATATTATCCGCAAATAAATATAAAATCTAATCTTGATAAGGTAGATATAGAAAAAGCCATAAATAGTGTTTTGGGAAAAACCACATTAGTTCTTTCTAAAAATGAACATGTTGCATATGTAGGTACACAAGGAGAAATTGAAGAAGGTCAATCAATGGGGTCTATTCTTCCAGTTTTATTTTTGCTTATTGGCGCCCTAACAATGATAACCACAATGCATAGAATTACGGCAAACGAAAAGACGCAAATTGGAACACTTAAAGCAATAGGTTTTAAAGACAGAAAAATACTTTTTCACTACACAAGCTATGGTTTGTTTCTAGGGCTTGTTGGTTCACTGCTTGGTATAGGGTTAGGTTTTGGAATTGCCGCATTTATAATGAACCCTAATGGAATGATGGGAACATATATTGATATGACATCTTGGAAACTCTATGTTCCTTGGTTTTGCTGGCTAGCAGTTGTTGGAATAATAGCATTTTTAACCCTAATCAGTTTTTTGTCAGTAAAGAAAATGCTTAAAGGTACAGCGGCTGATGCCCTTAGACCCTACACTCCCAAAAAAATGAAACCTTTAAAGCTTGAAAAAACAAAAGTATTTAGTAAACTTTCTTTTGCCTCAAAATGGAATTTGCGAGATATTTTTAGACATAAAACTCGTTCACTTATGACACTTTTGGGTGTTATTGGCTGTGTAATTTTGCTTGTTGGCGGACTAGGTATGAGCGATACAATGAACGGATTTTTGAATACCATTGATAACCAAATTTACAACTATAACACAAGAGTAAATATTGTGGAAACAGCAGATAATGCAGATGTGGTTTCTTTTGCATCAAAATATAATGGCGATTGGCTTGCATCTTCAAGCGTGGAACTAAACGGAGAAGCAATTACACTAGAAATTTACAATGTAGAAAATGACACAATAAGATTTATTGATAAAAACAACAAAAATGTGGCATTAAAAGATGATGGCGTTTATATTTGTTTGCGACTTGCAGATAATTTTAAAGTTGGAGATGTGGTTGAATTTTCTCCTTATGGCAGTGAAAAAACCTACACCGCTACCGTGGCTGGAATAATTCGCTCTATAGTAACCGAAAACATCACTATGACAAAGCAATATGCTGAAAGTATTGGATTGCCTTATCACATAAACGCAGTATTTACAAATAGTTTTATTTCAGAGATTAACGCTGAAGATTTTATTTCGGGCAAACAATCTAAACAGAATATAATGGAATCTTACAACGGCTTTATAGAAATTATGAATACAATGGTTTTTGTCCTTGTGCTTGCAGCTGTGGTTTTGGGTGTTATTGTTCTTTACAATTTGGGTGTTATGAGTTATATGGAAAGATATCGAGAACTTGCAACCTTAAAAATTGTAGGCTTTAAAGATAAAAAAATTGGCAGAATTTTAATCAGTCAAAATGTTTGGTTAACTATATTAGGAATAATTATTGGAATACCCGCGGGTATTGGAGTATTACAATTGCTTATTATAACGCTTGCAAGCGAATATGAACTAAAGCTTACACTCGGAATTTTGACATATCTTGTAAGTATCCTTTTAACCTTTGGTGTTTCACTGATAGTGAGTTATTTTGTTTCAAGGAAAAACAAAAAAATTAATATGGTAGAAGCTTTAAAAGGTATAAAATAAGTTTACAAGTAAGTTAAATTTTATTATAATTATATCATCAAAAAGTGGAGATAATTTATGATAAAATATCAAGAGTCCGAAGAAATGTATTTAGAGACAATTTTACTTTTAAAAGAAAAAAACAAGTGCGTCCACTCTATAGATGTTGCAAACAAACTTAACTACTCAAGAGCAAGCGTTTCTCGTGGTGTTAAATTGCTAGACAATAAAAATTATATTCAAATATCACCAAATGGAGAGATAAATTTTACCAAATTGGGTTTAAACAGAGCAAAGGAAATTTATGAAAGGCACTGCGTAATAACAAAACTACTAATTTCTATTGGCGCAGACAAACAAATTGCAGAAGAAAATGCCTGTAAAATTGAGCATGTAATATCGGCGGAACTATTTGAAGTCCTTAAAAATTACGCAAATAAAATTTAAATATTCAAAAAGATGTTATATATAGCATCTTTTTTTGTTTGTTGATAATATTTTTAACCTTTATAGCCAAGCGTGCGGTTTATAACCAAAATAAGTATTTGCCACAGTTCTTTAAAAAACAATCAATCTCCCCAGCAACTAAATATTTTTCTAAGGTTGGTTTTATGTTTATAAAATCCCAAAAAGATGCTATATATTTTTGATATATTTTTCATTTTTTATCAACTCACCCATTTAGCCATAACTTCTACACCTTTAATATTTTGGGCAAATAAATAGTTCCATTTTAGGTTTTTGCTATCAATTATAACTTGGGCGAGCGTGTTAACATCTGCGCCTTTAACATCATAGGAAAAATAATAGCTATGGTTTGTCAAGCATTTTTAGTGTTTTTCAAAAAAGGGTCTTGATTTTCCCCTTTCCTCGTGTTAAAATATGGTTAGCAAATGAAATTGTTGTTTGATGGAGGAATGATATGGAAAAAATAGATGGAGTTGCTACATTTCAAAATGGCACAAGAAATATTATACCATATGGCGTAAAAAGAATTGGAGAATATGCATTTTCTAGTTGTTCTTTTAAAAGTGTGACTATACCAGATAGTGTAGAAGTAATTGAAGATCATGCATTTTATAGTTGCCAATCTTTAAAAAGTGTGACTATACCAAACAGCGTAAAAGAAATTAAACGTCATGCATTTAGTTGGTGCAGTTCTTTAGAAAGTATAACTATACCAGATAGCGTAAAAGAAATTGGAGAACATGCATTTCAAGTTTGCACATCTTTTAAAAATATAAATATACCAAATAATGTAAAAGCAATTAGAACTGGTACATTTCATGGTTGCTCATCCTTACAAAATATAGTTATACCAGATAGCGTAAAAGAAATTGAATTTTATGCATTTTCTGGCTGTTCATCTTTAAAAAGCATAAATATACCAGATAGCGTAAAAATAATTGGCGGTAAAGCATTTAAGGATTGCATATCTTTAAAAAATATAAATATACCAAACAGCGTAGAAGAAATTGGAAGTTATGCATTTGCTCGTTGCTCATCTTTAGAAAACATAACTATACCAAACAGCGTAAAAGAAATTGACGCTGGTGCATTTGGTGGCTGCAAATGTTTAAAAAGTATAAATATACCAAATGGCATAGAAAAAATTTATGATGAAACATTTTCTGGTTGTACATCTTTAGAAAGCATAACTATACCAAACAGCGTAAAAGAAATTGAATTTTATGCATTTTCTGGCTGTTCATCTTTAAAAAGCATAAATATACCAGATAGCGTAAAAATAATTGGCGGTAAAGCATTTAAGGATTGCATATCTTTAAAAAATATAAATATACCAAATGGCATAGAAAAAATTTATGATGAAACATTTTCTGGCTGTTCATCTTTAGAAAGCATAACTGTACCAGATAGCGTAAAAGTAATTGACTCTTATGCATTTTCTGGCTGTTCATCCTTAGAGAGCATAACTATACCAAACAGCGTAAAAGAAATTGACGCTTGTGCATTTGCTGGCTGCAAATGTTTAAAAAGTATAAATATACCAAATGGCATAGAAAAAATTAGAAGTCATGCATTTTCTGGCTGTTCATCTTTAGAAAGCATAACTATACCAAACAGCGTAAAAGAAATTGACTCTTGTGCATTTGCTGGCTGCGCATCTTTAAAAAGTATAAATATACCAAATGACGTAAAAGAAATTGGAGAAGGTGCATTTCGCGGCTGCAAATGTTTAAAAAGTATAAATATACCAAATGGTATAGAAAAAATTGGAGAAGATACATTTGATGGCTGTTCATCTTTAGAGAGCATAACTATACCAAACAGCGTAAAAGTAATTGATACTGGTGCATTTGCTCGTTGCTCATCTTTAGAAAGCATAACTATACCAGATGGCGTAAAAAAATTTGGAGATAGTGCATTTGAGGATTGCATATCTTTAAAAAGTATAAATATACCAATTGGCGTAGAAAAAATTAGAGATAGTGCATTTGGTGGCTGTTCATCTTTAGAGAGCATAACTATACCAAACAGCGTAAAAGTAATTGATACTGGTGCATTTTGCGGCTGCTCACTTTTAAAAAGTATAAATATACCAGATAGTGTAGAAATAATTGGAAATAGTGCATTTGGTGGCTGTTCATCTTTAGAAAGTATATCTACACCAAACAGCGTAAAAGAAATTGGACGCGATGCATTTTTTGGCTGTTCATCTTTACAAAATATAGTTATACCAAATGGCGTAAAAAAAATTAGAGATAGTGCATTTGAGGATTGCCAATCTTTAAAAAGTGTGACTATACCAAACAGCGTAGAAGAAATTGGAGATTATGCATTTGCTCGTTGCTCATCTTTAGAAAACATAACTATACCAAACAGCGTAAAAGAAATTGAAAATTTTGCATTTTGTCGTTGCGCAAATTTAAAAAATGTGACTATACCAGATAGTGTAGAAATAATTGGAGAAGGCGCATTTGAGGATTGCACATCTTTAAAAAGTATAAATATACCAAATGGCATAAAAAAAATTAAATCTGAAGCATTTTTTAATTGCTTATCCTTAAAAAATATAGTTTTACCTGATAGTGTAATAATTAATAACAATGCATTTAGATATTGTCCAGCTAAATTTGAAATAGTTTCAAGTGAAGACAAAACAATTTATGGTGCGGAGCCTGAACTTTAAAAACAGAGCGGTTTTGAATATTTTGAACATTAAAATAGCAGTAAATTAAATGTTTATAGCAGGATAAATAGTAGACAAGAAAATTGTGATTTCAATCCGCTGCAAAGTCCTAAATTATGACTTTGTAGCCGCCCCATACATAGAGGGCGAGCAATTATATATTTGCCTATTCCCCTTTCTTTGCCAAAGCGTGTTTTGCTCTTGGATTTTTGTATAATAATGGATTGTCCATTACAAGTTGGTGCAATAGTTGTACTTTGACTGATGAAGTTGGATTGACCAGTTTGTTTATATTCAAATTCTAGGTTTGTTTTTCGCTTATAAATTTTGCCGCAAGGGGTGTTGTACATGCTTTAATGTGTATTCCTGCGTTCATAGCCATAATTACATCCGTGTTTGCAAGTATTTGTGGCAAGCTTATTGCATAATTTATAATTTTGATGCAATAAAGCAATTTTTATAGAAGATTATTTAAAATTGAATTATTTATACTTTTGGGGTGCAGAATAATTGCAGGTTTTGCTAAAAATCGACAGGGCAATGATTAATTATGCTTGCACTTGGATAATTATTGTGTTAAAATACCTTTTATGGATAGCAAGTTGAACAAAACTGAATATTCTATTAGCCCCAAGGATAGCCAAGATGCGGCCGCAGATAGCGCAGCTGCAAATAGCAAAAGTTCGGCGGTGGATAGCAAAGATGCGGCAGTAGGCGGCGCAAGCAACACAATAAGTTCAACGGGTGCGGTGGCAAGCGGCATGGCGACGAACAATTTGTTGAACGATGCAGAGTCAAACACCACAGCAAAACAAAACTCAAATGATGTGGCGGCGAGCGATGCTGCAAGCTCTGCCGCAAACGAAGACGCGGCAGATAGTGCAGCAAATAGGGGCAAGGCGCAAGCAGCAGCAAACCAAACAAATGGCACAGGCGACAATGCTAGTTTTATAGATAGCGGCACAGATGATGCAAGCAACGCGGAAAGTTCCACGGGCGCGGCGGCAGGGAAAACAACCGACTATGTAAACATAGGCAAGCCAGAAAGCACGGCAGAAGAAATAGAAATTCACACACCAAAATTTAGTGCGCAGCATTTGCTGCACTTGCTAATGATTTTTGGGCTTGTGTTTATGGGTTTTACATTTGCTTTTCAGGTGGTTTTGCAGCCAATTTATGTTGTTGGGCAAAGTATGCAGCCCACAATAAATGCCCAAAGCACTGGGCAAGACGACTACACTCACGAAGACCTTGTTTATTATAGAGCCGTTAGTAAATACAAAAATGGCGATATAATAATTACAGATAATAATGTGGTGCCAAACAAAAGCGAATCTATAATAAAGCGAGTAATTGCTACGGCTGGGCAGACAATTTCTTTTAAAAGTTCGGAAACACCAATTGTTTCTAGCCGAAACTTATTAAAAGACACCGTTACTTATTCTATATTTTATACCATGTGGCTAAATGGCGAGCAACTTTTAGAAGACTATGTATACACCACTGATTACACACTAGAATACACGCGCTATGGCTCTATCGAAAACAGCATTAGTTACTATAGCAATAATGGCTACTCCACTTTTGCGCAGTTATGCGAGGCACTAATAAGTAGCGGAGAATATTCTGTAACAATTAGCAGCGGATATGTGTTTGTTATGGGGGACAACCGCAACAACAGCTTAGACAGCCGCTACTTTGGGGCAATTTCGGTGCAGCACATACTTGGCAAAGTAGTTTTGCATATTCCGTATGGCACAAACTTTTTTGTTGGTATTTGGAAAAGCATTTTTAACAAAAAATATTTGTGGCAAGCAGCCGCTTAAATATAAAACTAAAACCCCAAAAAATGGGTTTAGGTGGCTAACATTTGACAAAGGCAAACTTTAATGGTAAAATATTACAGTAGGAACAACAAATGACCAAAAAGAAGAAACTTATTATATCGTTAATTAGCGTTGTGGCATGCATTGTAATAGTTGTATGCGTGGTGCTTGGCGTGTATTATTACAGCAATAGTCGAAAGGTTAGCACTCCAGCAATAACCATGAGCAGATATTTTTCTAGCACTGTTGTAAGCGACAAAAAGAGCAGCACGGGCACCTTAGCCCTAAGTTATTTTACTGGCAGTAGGGCGGCCACCGACACAAACGCATATTTTCATCACACTACCCTTACATTTTCTACCGAGCTGAATTGGATTTACGGCATGTATTTGGAATGTGTTTATTTTTATTTTTACTGCAATAGAGACATAACCGACTTAGTGGCAACTGTTACAATTACTGGGCTAGACGGCAACACTTATGATGCATCTCTGCCAACCGACACCTACAAGGTAGAACAGCAAATTGGCATAAACACAAATAGCGGCAAAGGAGTGCTGGTTAAAATGAATATTGACCAATCGGTTGTTAGCCTTACTAGCGACTGCAACCTTATAATCTCACTAGAAAACCAAGATGCCCTAGACGACGCCAATTTTAAGTGGACAATTTACGGGCTGCAAGTGTATGGCGAACACCGAATTTAAAAATTTTTAAATTTTTTTGAATAAAGCAAAATTAAATGCGCATACTACCCTTAGCGGCAACTACCACAGAGAAAATATTTGTAGAATACAATATACTCTCTTATTTGCTAATTTGTTTGTTTAAGAAGAGGTTCTTATAAACAGATATAGCAAGGGTAATTGCCGACAAAAGGTAAATGTTAGCTAGTCCACCATTTAGGCAACATTTACCTTTTTTATTTTGCCAAATTTTGCTTATTTTGTAAAGCCTGCCAAAGGTTTGGAGTTTGTTTGCAAATAAATACCCTGTGGCGGTATAAAAAATTACATTTTGCCAATAATTAAGATATGAAAAAAGTGCTGCTATATCTATCAGCGTTTGTGCCGCTGTATATATTGCTTATTGTAAAAATTGTAGTGCAGCTTATTAACAAAAATTTGTCGATAAATGTGCTAAATACTTTGTCTTTAAGTTTGTTGTGTCTGCTTGTGGGGCTGGGCATTGTTGGGCTTTTGCTGGGGCTTAATAGCGGCAAAGCTCAAACAATTATAATTGTAAAAGCCACCAATATAACCGAAAAGCACTTTTTAGGCTATTTTAGTTTATTTGTGCTGTTTGCCTTAGGATACCAAATAGAGTTGGTTTGCATGGCTGTTATTTTTGCAATAATTTTGGTTTTGATAGGCGTTGTGTATATAAGAAACAATTTGTTTTATATTAACCCCCTTTTAAACATTTTAGGATACAGCTTTTATAGTGTGGAATATAAAATTGACGGCGACTCGTCGGTGCATACCGCCAATATGATATTTTTTGGCAAGCTGCAATCGGGCGCCACTGCCTCCGCCAAAATGACCACCTTTAATTTTAATTTAATTGAAAAAATAAACTAAAAAACACGCAAACGACGCTAGCCGCAAATTAACACACAGCGCGTTAATAACCCACCCCAATTCAAAAATGGTTTTTTGGGGCGGAAATTTGATGCAGAGCAAGGCGCAAACAAAAAATACGGCAGGAGTTTTCGTTAAAACTACACTTTACTAATCGCCCAACACTTAAACAGTGTTGTTCTCATCTATCAGTGCAGTTTTTCCTCTCCCAAACAATTTGCATAAACAAGTTGTTTGGGTACTCAATGACTGCCGTATTTGACTTTGCAACACAGCCCAGCGCAAATTAACGCACAGAGAGGCTAGTACCTACCCCAAATTCAAGAACGGGTTTTGCCACAGATTTTGGGAAAAACAAGGTATAAACAAATTTTTGTTATACCCAAACTTTATTAAAGAACGGGTTTTTTGTGCGGAAATTTGATGCAGAGCAAGGCGCAAACAAAAAATACGGCAGGAGTTTTCGTTAAAACTACACTTTACTAATCGCCCAACACTTAAACAGTGTTGTTCTCATCTATCAGTGCAGTTTTTCCTCTCCCAAACAATTTGCATAAACAAGTTGTTTGGGTACTCAATGACTGCCGTATTTGACTTTGCAACACAGCCCAGCGCAAATTAACGCACAGAGAGGCTAGTACCTACCCCAAATTCAAGAACGGGTTTTTTGTGCGGAAATTTGATGGATAGCAAGAAACTGACTTTTTATCCACGTGGGAGTTTAGTTGGCCTAAATGACCAAGTGGTAAAAAGGCAGCGACGATGCTAGCCGCAAATTAACGCACAGAGAGGCTAGTACCTACCCAAAATTCAAGAACGGGTTTTTTGTGCGGAAATTTGATGCAGAGCAAGGCGCAAACAAAAAATACGGCAGGAGTTTAGTTAGCCTAAATGACTGCCGTATTTGACTTTGCAACACAGCTATGCGCAAATTAACGCACAAAAAACTCTGTTAGTGTAACAGTTTTGGCACCAAAATCAACTAAACACTTGCAATCGTAGGGGATAAGGCAACGCGGAGTTGCATGCCCAAAGTTTAGGTTGTATAACACCTTTTTTGTGGGCAAAAGTTCCTTTATTATTTGCAAATATTCGTCAAAATTGTCTTCGTTTATAGGCTTGCCGAATAGTACGCCTTGGGCTTGGTCAAAAATGCCGTGGTCTTTTAGTGCTGATAGCATGGTTTTAAACTGCGCGGGGGTTTTGCACTCCTCGCTTGGTTCTAAAAATAAAATTGCATTAGACAAATCTGACCGCAAGGGGTTAAACATGGAATAAATCTTCTTTTGCTCGGCTGTTTGCGGGCAAATCATCTGGTAAATAATGTCCATACAGCCGCCATAAAGCCTGCCGCTTGCTACCCCGCCGCTGCATGGCGCAATAAAGCCGCGCTCTTCCAAAAAAACTTCTCTTGGTGTGCCAATGGCTGCCGGCGAAAAATCTGTACGCTCCTTGTACCAAACATTGCTAGGTTCTATTTTTGTTGTGGGGTTACTTACAAACAAGTTTAGCACCCAGTATTTTGTGTAGCTTAGCATGTCTGCGTCTAGCTCGGCAAAATCACACAAAAAGCTTGGGCCGTAAAAGGTGCTTAGCCCCAATTTGTTTAGCATTAGATGATGCACTGTGCTATCCGAAAAGCCTAAAAAAATCTTAGGGTTTTCTTTTACGGCGCGCTCAAACTCGGCGTCTTTTAGCAAATATGGCAGCACCAAATAGCCGTCCTCGCCGCCAATTGCGCAGATAATTGCCTTAATGCTTGGGTCTAAAAAGGCAGCTTTTAAGTCTTCGGCGCGCTTTTGCGGATTCTTTTTTATATAATCTATACCTTTTAGTGCGTTTGGCATATAAACTGGCGTTAGCCCTAGTTCTTGCAGCCGTTTCTCGCCAAGAGTTAACTCGTGTGCCACAAACTTTTCGCCCAGCACTCCGCTGCTTAGGCTAACTATTGCAACTTTATCGCCAGCCTGTAATCTTTTGGGTTTCATAACCTCACCTCTTTTAGTAATGCATTTTTATTTTAGCATATTGCCCACAGTTTACACAATTAATTTGTATATATTTTGGCAAATTTTGGCAGCAGTCTATTAACCTAGCAAGGTGCAAGGCTCATAAAATAATATGTCTGCTTCTGCGGATAATACAGCATATTTTAAGGAACTTATGAATACCACAACTATAATTATTATTGGAATTTTTTTGCCATTTGCCGCAACTTCGCTTGGCAGCGCACTTGTGTTTGCTCTGCGAGGCGAGATTAGCGAAAAACTGAACTGCTTGATGCTTGGAATTTCTAGTGGCGTTATGATTTCTGCCTGCATTTTTGGGCTAATTTTGCCGTGCATAGAACAATCGGCAAGCTACGGAAAACTATCTTTTTTGCCGGCCGTTGTGGGTATAATTTGTGGCGGAATACTACTAGAACTACTAGACATAATTTTGCCGCACATACACAAATCTTCTAGGATAAATCATCGTGGTGGGCTAGATAAGTCTACCCGCTTGCTGCTTAGTGTTACGCTGCACAATATCCCCGAGGGGCTTGCTGTAGGCGTGGCGCTTGGCAGTTGCTTGGCCACGGGCGGAGATGCTGGCGCAATAGTTTCTGCTTTTGGGCTGTCTATTGGTATTGCCATACAAAATGTGCCAGAGGGTGCCGCTGTAAGCCTGCCTATAAAAACAAGTTCGGGGAGCGTTAGCCGCGGGTTTTGGCTTGGGCTTGTAAGCGGTGTTGTAGAGCCTATTTTTGCCGTGGTGGGCCTAGTTGCCGCCGCCTATTTAAGCGGTATTATGCCTTGGGCACTAGCGTTTAGCAGCGGCGCAATGCTGTTTGTAACTGTTGGTGACCTTATCCCCGACAGCAAGTGTTCTAGCGGAAATCTTGGCACATGGGGCTTTATTGTTGGCTTTATTGTAATGATGCTGCTAGATTTGTGTTTGTAGCATGCAAAAGTAAAAAATGGCTAAACTTTCTGAAAATTGGATATTGACACACAGCCAAAACTGAGTTATACTTATTGAAAAATAGCAAGGAGTATATTTTTATGGCAAAATTAACCAAACAAGAAAAGCAAAACATCAAAGAGCGAGAAACGGTGGTTTTAAATCTTGGAGATGTTGATAATTATGTGGCTGTGTACGCTAATGGCAAGCATAGTCCGTCTAATTCGCGGGCAGTAAACTATATAGCCACACCAAAATGGCGAGCTAAAAAATGGGACGGGTTTTTAGACAAATCTGATTATCAAGAGCGATTAAATAAACTACAAAAATATTACAAACTAAAAAGCAAAGATTTTAACGAGATAAGCACTATGGCGCCTGCACCAGAAAATATTGGCGACGAATATATAATGTTTGTGGGTATGGTTTATACCGATTTGAATAAAGAAGCATACTACGTTTATACAAACAAGGGCGAGCTTAAAAAAGCTTTTGATGTAGAAAAAAACGAGTACGGCAAGATAATTAAAAGCAGTAAGGGCTATGTTCTTATGGACAGAGAAAATAATATTAGCCAAACCTATGATGAAATTGATCAATTACTAGCTGCTAAAAATTTGTTCTATGCATTGCCAAAATTAGACAATTTGCCTGACACTATAATAAATATGAACCAGCCAGACGCTTTATCTATGGCTAATAGAGATGCAAGCAAAAAACATGTCTGGTTTAACGAGACCCTTGATAACAAAGATAAAACTTGCTTTATAACAAAAATTTTAGACGATAATCACGAAAATGTATTAACCCTAATAGACTCTAACTTGCAAGAAATTGCTAATTATTACACAATTTCGAGCATATCTAATAACACTCTGCTAGCGTTAGACAAAAATGGCGCTGGCCGCATTATAGATTTTTCTGGCAAAAAGATTTCTCCAGAATTTGTAAAATATATGCAGGTAAAATACAATTGCCAAAATGGAGACCAAAAAGATAGCCCAAGCCAGCTACTATTATCTTTAAATAAAAACGGCACAACGCTAGCATTTTTTAACCCACAACCAACTGCTAAAAAAGACTTAAATAGCGTAAGATACTACAACGCTACATTTTTAAAAGACCAAAAGGTTGTTTTGGGCGAAGTTAAAATAAAGGGCGAAAACACTTTTGTTGTGGCAAACGCTGCCGAGCCAAATAAGGTGCGCAAAATAGACCCACGAGTTGGCAAGTTATTTGCAGCATTTGCAAGCGGCGAAAACTTAATTCGCAAAAAATATAAGGCAATTTATGCCAAGCTAGAAGACAGCAAGGTAGACATTGCTAAAAGCTTATCGGCAATAAATGCTTGTCTAAACCAAACTGCCCAGTTAGAAGGAACTGCCATAGCCGACCTAAACAACAAAGAAAACCTATGCAACATGTTTGTTAAAAAGTTAAAACGCATGGCTGCCGGCAGAGTTAGAAGTTGCAAGTTGCAACAAAATAAACTTAATGGACAACTAGAAAATGTTTACACAAACCAAAATGAATTAAATGCCGAACTAGAAAGAGTAAGAACCGAGCTAGAAACGCGTCTTGCAGAGGAAGAGCGCGCAAGCCAAAAAGAGCAAGAAGTTTTGGAAGCCAAAGAGATTGCCATACTAGCCGATATGGAAAACACAGAAAACAGCAAGCAGGCAGTTGAAGAATATCAAAACTATTTAAAAACATTCTCGACTAATAATACAAGCCAATCTCAGCAAGATGACGCTATAGAGCTGGAAAAATAAATTTTAGGAAAAGGGCAAATGAAAAATTTAAACAAAACAACACAAGGGGTAAATTACACAGAACTTATTGCCGCCACAGAAGGTCTTGCCACTGCCAACAATGGGCTTATGGCTTATTACAAGCAAACCTGCCCTAGCAATGCTGCCAAAAAAAATATTGAATTATCTGACGAAGAAAAAGCACTACTAGCCGCAACCGAAGAATTACAAACAGTAAATAACGGTTTATTGGCGCACTATAAAAAGCAAAGCAAAACTCAAACAGAGATAGAATATCAACCAGAGTAAAAAACTGGTTTTGCCACAGATTTTGGAAAAAGCAAGGCGCAAAGAGGCTAATTTTTTACTATGTAACTGCAACTATTAGAAATGTGCCGCTTAGTTGTAATCGGGGCCCCATAGGTTTTTATCAAAAACCGTATGGGGCAAGGAACATGCTTGCCGACAAATGGAGTTTTGGCAAATACGCCAAAACGACTTATATTAGGCAAGTATGTGACGCAATAAGGGGGCTGGCGGCGCCGCTCGACGGGCGGCGCAAAAGCTGCCGCCAGCCCCCACTTTCTTTACTTTTACCCATTAATTATATACTTATTCCTTTTGCATTGTCTATTAAATTTAAACATATGGCCATATGCCACCCTGCCAACAACATACAATTTTCCCCAACGCAAAAGTGAACCGATTGGCTCACTTTTATGTTTATTATATTAATTCTCCCAAGTTTAGCATTTCTTGCAAGTAATCGTCTATTGGTTTATCTGTTTTCTGCCACTCTAAACCTAGTTTGTAAATTTTCTTTACGCCATTACTGATATTTTCTGGAAAAAGATTAGCTAATTCTTCATCAATATGTGCTTGCTCTAAGTTGTAGAATACTTTCTTGTAAACATATATTAATATTATGCAAATTGTTGTAATGATGTGTTGATAACTTGACCTCACATCAAACTTTCCTTTGATAAGTTCTTTATAGTACTTTGATTTTGGCACAGTATAATCGCCGTTTTCAATAATTTGTCTTAATAAGCAATTTGCAAAATTCATAAAAATAGTGTCTGGCAAATTTGCCTTTTGACAAACTTTGTCTATTTTGTCTGTTGCTATTGGCTTAAAGAGTATAAAATCATCGTTATATGTATAAAAATTGTGGTCTGCATTTGCTAGCGGCATCAAATAAACAAGATAATCTCTTTTTGTGTCAATTTTAAAGAACTTTTCAAAATCATTTAACTGTTCCATATAGTTCATGTCTTTAAACTTATCTATCATATCTTGATAAAACTTTTTGTGATTATTATAAAACTCATCAAATTTGCTACGCTCGGCAAAAATTTTTATTTCTTCCAAAAACTCTTTTACAAGTGGCGACGAATTAAGTCTTGTTTTAAACGGAAAATCTAGCAGTTTACCCACGGTTAAATCTTCATTTAATTGAGATGCTAAATTAAATGGAACATCATACCTAAAGCTTAGTTCGGCAATAATTTTATTTAATAGCACAATGACCTTATCCCCGTCAAATTTGCTAAAATGATTGTACACTTCTGCAACGTACGGAATGTCTTTGCTGTACTGAATTAGGTGTGGAAATTCTCGCTTATAGTTAGATAAATACAGCATTATGGACATAATTTCTGTCCTTTTGTCTACTACAAATTTTACTTCTTTCATTAGTTGTTTCCCCCTTTTAATGTGTTAATTCCGGCAACTATAAGCAATATGCAAGGCACATATTTGCTTGACACCTTAAATCGGTCGTTTGATTTTTGGATAATATTTAGTTTTTCCAAAAATGATAGATGATGATAGACCTTTCCTGTGGTAGAAAAATCCAAAATATCCATGATTTCTTTGGCGGTTAGCGCCCTTTTTAGCAGCAGTTTGATAATTTCAAACCTATCTTCGCTGGCTAGCGCCTCTAAAACTTGGGTTATTTCTTTGGAACTGGTTGATAGCAGTATGTGTGTCTTTTGGTTTGGACCGCCAAACTTAACCCTAATTTCGCCGTCTGGCGAAACATAGTTACCGGAGTAGGCAAGCGTTCCGGCAGGCATTTGGCTTGGGTCTGCCACAAATGAGCCTTGCTCTGTTGACGCATTTTCCACGCTACTAGTTGTGCCAAACACTTTGCTTTCTAGCTTTTCTACTCGGCTAATAAGCTCTTCTAATTTTTCCATGATACCTCCCTATAAATTGCGATTTGCTAAAATAATCTCAACCATGCGCGCTCGGTGATATATTTATTTTATATTATTTCGTAATTCCGTAATTACAATACCACATATATTCCCCCTTGTCAACCCCCTTTTTAGAATTTTTCAAATTTTTTTTGAATTGTTTTTTGTACCATAAACTTGCGGCGGAAATTTGATGCAGAGCAAGGCGCAAACAAAAAATACGGCAGGAGTTTTCGTCAAAACTACACTTTATTAATCGACCAACACTTAAACAGTGTTGGTCTTATCTATCAGTGCAGTTTTTCCTCTACCAAACAATTTGCATAAACAAGTTGTTTGGGTACCCAATGACTGCCGTATTTGACTTTGCAACGCCGCTATGCGCGAATTAACGCCGCAAAAACAAAATAGGGCTTTAAACAAACCCTATTTTATTATAATGTAATTTGCAAAAAGTTTTGATGCAGATAAACGAGCCAAGTGTGCTAGCGATAGGAATTTTCGTCAAAACTACACTTTATTAATCGCCCAACACTTAAACAGTGTTGGTCTTATCTATCAGTGCAGTTTTTCCGCTCCCAAACAATTTGCATAAACAACTTGTTTGAGTTCCCAATTGTAAATGACTATGGCTAGAACACGCTGGCGAATGAAATATGCGCAAAAATCTTTGCAATTATTTGATGATTTTAGAAACCACGCCAGAGCCAACTGTCCTGCCGCCCTCACGAATAGCGAAGCGCAAGCCTTCTTCGATAGCAATAGGCGTAATTAGTTTAACTGTCATGCGAGTGTTGTCACCAGGCATAACCATTTCGGTGCCAGCAGGTAACTCGATAGAGCCAGTAACATCAGCTGTTCTAAAGAAGAATTGTGGACGATAGTTGTTGAAGAATGGTGTATGACGACCACCTTCGTCTTTGGTAAGTACATAAACTTCGGCCTCAAAATCTGTGTGTGGATGAATTGAACCTGGTTTGCAAAGAACCTGTCCACGCTCAACATCTGTACGTTGAACACCACGAAGCAGAACACCAATGTTGTAGCCAGCAATAGCCTCGTCAAGCAGTTTGCGGAACATTTCGATGCCTGTAACAACAGTAGAAATTTTGTTAGGTTTTATACCAACAACCTCTACAGTGTCGTTAAGTTTAAGAACGCCACGCTCTACACGGCCGGTAACAACAGTACCACGACCTGTGATTGTAAACACGTCCTCGATAGGCATAAGGAATGGTTTGTCGTTTTCACGAACAGGGGTTGGAATATAAGAGTCTACGGCATCCATTAGATCACGGATAGGTTTAATAGCCTCGTCATCCCACTTGCCAGCTCTTGCAGCTTCCAAAGCTTGAAATGCAGAACCACGAATGATAGGCGCATTGTCGCCATCAAAATCGTATTTAGATAGAGTTTCGCGGATTTCCATTTCTACCAAATCCGCAAGCTCTTCGTCGCCACCAAGTTGGTCCATCTTGTTCATAAATACAACAATTTTAGGAACGCCAACCTGACGCGCTAGTAGAACGTGCTCCTTGGTTTGAGGCATAACGCCATCGGTTGCAGCAACAACCAGTATAGCACCGTCCATTTGCGCAGCACCGGTAATCATGTTTTTAACATAGTCAGCGTGTCCTGGGCAGTCTACGTGTGCATAGTGGCGGTTAGCTGTTTGGTATTCAATGTGAGCTGTGTTTATTGTAATACCTCTAGCCTTCTCTTCTGGTGCTGAGTCTATTTGGTCATAGTCTTTAATTTCTTTGCTTGTTGGGTCAAAGTCGTGAGCCATGATGAAAGAGATTGCAGCACTAAGAGTTGTTTTGCCGTGGTCAACGTGTCCGATTGTACCAATGTTGACGTGAGGCTTTGAGTTGTCAAATTTTGCTTTTGCCATTTTTTGTTTCTCCTTGTTTTTTGTGATTTATTTTTATGCTTTTTTAGCATTGTCACCAATTATTTTTTCTGCAACATTGCGTGGAACTTCGGCATAGTGGCTTGGCTCCATAGTGTAATTACCACGACCTTGAGTGTTGCTTCTTAGGTCGCTGACATAACCAAACATTTCGGCAAGTGGAACTTCGGCACGAATTGTTTGCATGTTATTTTTTAGGCTTGTTCCAGTAACATTACCACGGCGCTTAGATATATCGCCCATAACATCACCAAGATATTGGTCTGGAACTTCTATTTCTACGCTCATGATAGGCTCTAGAATAACCGATTGCCCTTTCTTCATGCCGTCTTTAAAGGCTATTGATGCAGCAATTTTAAACGCCATTTCGGAAGAGTCGACTTCGTGGAAACTACCGTCTATAACAGTTGCCTTAAAGTCTACAACCTCGTAGCCGGCAAGCACGCCGCTCATCTTTGCCTCTTGAATACCCTTGTCTACGGCAGGGATATATTCCTTGGGAATAGATCCGCCGACAGTTTCGTCTACAAATTGGTATCCAGAGCCGGCAGGCAGTGGCTCAAACTTAACTACGCAGTGGCCATACTGACCTTTACCACCAGATTGACGGATATATTTACCCTCGACAGTTACTGGCTGTTTTAAGGTTTCGCGGTATGCAACCTGTGGCGCACCAACGTTGCAATCTACGTGGTACTCACGACGCATACGGTCTACAATTATATCTAGATGAAGTTCGCCCATACCCTCGATAATGGTTTGCCCACTTTCGGTGTCGGTATGACGCCTAAACGAAGGGTCTTCTTCTGAAAGTTTTTTAAGGGCATTTGCCATTTTTTCTTGGTCAGCCTTGGTTTTTGGCTCTACGGCTAGGCTGATAACTGGCTCTGGAAACTCCATTGGGTCTAGCACTATTGGCTTGTTTTCGTCGCAAAGTGTTTCGCCCGTGGTGGTATCCTTTAAGCCAACTAGGGCAACTATATCGCCCGCATAAGCCTCAGATTCCTCAGTACGGCTGTTGGCGTGCATTCTAACTAGTCTGCCAACGCGTTCCTTAGTGCCTTTGTTAGAGTTGTAAACATAGCTACCAGAAACAATTTTCCCTGAGTAAATACGGAAGAAGGTAAGAGTACCAAATTGATCCTTAGCAATTTTAAATGCTAATCCGCTTAGCGGCTCGTTATCGTCTGCCTTGCGGGTGATTTTTTGGTTAGTCTTAGGGTCTACGCCTTCTACTGGCGGAATATCTAGTGGGCTTGGAAAATAGTCTACAACGGCATCTAGCAGCAACTGAGTACCCTTGTTTTTATAAGACGACCCACAAAGCACAGGAGTAATTTTTAGGTCGATTGTACCCTTTCTAATTGCAGTTTTAATTTCGTCCACCGTTAGTTCTTCGCCATTGAAGAATTTTTCTAGCAAATTGTCGTCTAGTTCGGCAACACTTTCTATCATTTGGTCGTGATATTGCTGAGCTAAAGCTTTAAGGTCCTCTGGAATGTCGGTAACTTCTATTTGCTTACCTTCGTCATCTTTGTAAACCTCGGCTTTCATGGTTACAAGGTCTACAATGCCAACAAAGTTGTCTTCCTTGCCAATAGGTATTTGTATAGGCACAGCATTTGCACCAAGCTGCTCCCTCATGGCCTTTACTGCCGCAAAGAAGTCTGCGCCCAAAATGTCCATTTTGTTTACATATGCAATGCGTGGTACATGATATTTGTCGGCTTGCTTCCAAACTTTAATGGATTGCGCCTGCACACCCTCTTTTGCCGTAAACAGCTCTATTGCGCCGTCTAGCACTTTTAAACTACGCTCAACTTCGATAGTAAAGTCTACGTGACCTGGGGTGTCGATAATGTTTATTTTGTGGCCTTTCCACATGCAGGTGGTGGCAGCCGATGTAATGGTTATACCACGTTCCTGCTCTTGAGCCATCCAGTCCATGGTGGCTTGACCATCGTGCACTTCACCAATTTTATGCGATTTGCCTGTGTAGTACAAAATACGCTCTGTGGTGGTTGTTTTGCCCGCATCAATGTGGGCCATTATGCCGATGTTCCTAATTTTTTCTAATGCAAAATCTCTTGGCATGATTATTTAGTTCTCCTTGAGTAGTAAACAGCATGGTAGTACAAACTACTACTTATCCAAACTATTTACACAAGATATTATAAGATATTTTAAAAAAATTTCCAACTAATTTTAACTATTTTTTGTAAATTTTAACGACCATTTTGTCAAAAACTAATTTTTGCCAACAAACCGCCAAAAAATGCAATTGTTTAAATTAATTATAAGTATAAAATGTGCGAGGGTGCGAAAATTACTTGCAGAGCAACAATTTGCAAAAATCAGCCATGCGGCAATTATCTGTTCCCACCAAAATTAAGTTGGTGTAAGGCAGATTAGTAAGCAGCGAGCCAATCTTTACAAGGCTTTACTACTTTACCCTATATACAGAAATGTGCAAGGGTACGAGAATTGCATGCAGAGCAAGGAGTTTACAAATTTGACGCCCGCGAGCTTACTAAAACGTAAGTGAACGGGTGCAAATTTGTGAACGACACAGCTATGCGGCAATTATCGTGCCCGAGCTTACCAGCGATAAGATGCGAACGCCTTATTAGCCTCTGCCATTCTATGTACTTCTTCTTTCTTTTTAAAGGCGCCACCAGTTTGGTTGTAAGCGTCCATAAACTCATTAGCTAGGCGCAAAGCCATGGTGCGTTCGCTGCGCTTGCGTGCGCTTGTAACAATCCACCTAATGGCAAGAGTCTGTCTGCGTGCAGGACGGATTTCTACTGGTACTTGGTAAGTAGAACCTCCAACACGACGAGCTTTTACTTCTAGAACCGGCTTAACATTTTCTAGAGCTTTGTCCCAAACCTCCATTTGTGTTACGCCAAGTTTAGAAGACGCAGTATCTAGGGCGTCATAAACAATTTTTTGAGCTATTGTACGCTTGCCGTCTTTCATAACTTGGTTGATAAGTTTTGTAACGTCTGTACGGTTAAACTTTGTATCTGGCAATACTTCGCGAACAACAGCCGCGTTTCTTCTTGACATGATTTATTCTCCTTTTATTATTTTTTGCGTAGCAGTAAGGTGCAAATTGTATCCTAATGTTTTTATTTAGGACGCTTTGCGCCATATTTACTGCGAGCCTGCTTGCGGTCTTTAACGCCGGCAGTGTCTAGAGTGCCACGAATGATGTGATACCTAACACCAGGTAAGTCCTTAACACGGCCACCACGAATAAGCACAACAGAGTGCTCTTGCAGGTTGTGGCCAATGCCCGGGATATATACGGTACCTTCCATCTTGTTAGAAAGCCTTACTCTGGCAATTTTTCTAAGCGCAGAGTTAGGCTTTTTAGGAGATGTTGTGGTAACAGAAAGGCACACACCACGTTTTTGTGGGCATTTTTCCAAAATTGGGGATTTAGCCTTTGTAGATTGTGGTTCGCGGCCTTTGCCATGGCGGATTAATTGAGCAATGGTTGGCATACTTATACCTCCTTGATTTTCGTGAGTGATTCAGCCCCATGAAGCACTCTTAGACATTTAAGCAGGAATTTTTTACACACCTATAAAAAATCATGCAAAAAAAATGCTAAACACGATTTGTCATGCCCGCACAATATACCAAAAACTGCCAAAGATGTCAATAATAAAAGCCAATTTTTTTAAATTTTTTTATTAATAAAAATTGCCACCCTTGCGGCGGCAGTAAAATTTGCTATAATCATTCACTTTATTTTGAAAAATAATAAAATTAACAAAATTTGTATGGTTTGGCAGTTTGCTATTTGCAAGTACTGCCCAATGTGTGGCTATCATTGCGCCAAAGCTTAATATTCGGCTATAGCTTTTGCTAAATCTTTTTTTAACTTGGCGTTGGCAAAGCCTAATTTTTCTAAAATTTGCCCCGAACTTTTGCGGTAAAAGGCAATTTTATCTGCCCCCCAGCCCGGAACTCTATCTCGCAAATTAAATAGTCTATCTGCCATTTTTAAAATGGCAATTTCTCTTGGTTGACGCAAAATTCTATTTATGCAATCTGGCATTTGCTCTTCTTCTGGCAACTTTTTGTTTTTGGTTAGCGCTTGCACACCATCGGCAACTTCTACCCCAAATTCTTGCTTTATTTGCGCATAGGTTACCGAAGTGTCTTCTAATGTGTCGTGCAAAAGTGCAGTGCAAACAAGTAAATCCCAATTTATGTTTTTGCAATAGCTTGCATATTTTATGGCACAAGCAGTAACCCCCATAAAATGCATAGCGTATGGCGCCCAAGAATCGTGCCGCATATACTGGCCTTTATGAGCTCTTGCTGCAAAATACATTGCCTTGTTAAATCTACTGTTTTCCCACATGATATACCTCTTTTGCTAAATTTTGCCTTTAAGTTGTTCCGTGTTGCTTTATATGACCAATTTTGTACTCTACCTTTTTTATTTTACCCAGTGTTGGAGCAAGGGTTACCGGCAGAGAACTTTCTATTAGCGACAATATTTGGCTGCGAACATTTTTTGGCAGATAATAACTAAACTGATAGCCCTGTTTAGTTATATCCACCCCCACCAAGTTGCCATATTCTTGCAGTTTTGTATATTCACATTTGCCTTTAAACTCTTCTACTGCATAGCAAGCAAGGTCTAGAACGCTATCTATTTTTTCTTCGCTACTTTTTTTGGTAAGTTTTTTAACTTTTTTTTGTAATTTGGGCGGAAGTACTGCCACTATCGCCAAAAAGGTAGGCAAATAAGTTTGGTAAGTTAAGTCGTCTTTTATTTGCAATACATGACACAAACTTTCTATATTTCTAATTTTTTGGACATACTCGTAGCAAGTGTAGCCGTCATCTACATAGAGCGGCTGCCAGCCAACTGCCCCCGCAAGTTTGTGTAAATCTACTTTTTTATCTGCCACAGCCTACTCCATTTGTTCGGCAGGCTGCCCAGCCAGTTGTGCCGCCGCCACCTTCCAATATTCGTTTAAGTTTTGCACAAGGGCATCTTTGTTTGGCCAATTAGACTGACTTATATATCCTAGTGTTTCGGCAAAAATATTGCCAACCATTTTTAAATAACCTTCTGCCCATTCAGCATCAGTGGCACTTGCATTTTTTGCCATAGCAAGCAAACCTTGAACATAATCTTGCGGGTCAAATTTTTCTGGATAACTTTCTGCAAAAGTTTGCGCTCTGCTTAAATTTTGATACATTAAGCCCGAGTCGTAACAACTTTTTTCGTCATAAAATTTTGCATTGCAATTATGCACTTGTTTTAAATTAATCATAGCGTCTGTTGCAAGCACTTGAGGGATTTCGGCTTTATTAAGGCTTATTTGAACATGTTTTATACCTTTTTGGCTATTTACATAGCCGTCAAAAGCTAAAGTATTGGTATCTTTATTAAAAGTGGGGTGCATATTAAACAAACATGCCATTCTTATTAAACTATATTTTACAAAGGTATCGTCAGTTGGGTTTGCTTGTAAATTTTTTGTTGATGATAATGCCATAATTAATCCTCCCTATTAACTAGCATTTTAGAGAAAAAGTCTTTATAGGACTGTTCCGACTGAGTAAGCTGCAATTTGCCGTCTTCTAACTCGCAGGCATTTAAAAGCACAATCCGCTTAGGATTAAGCCCCACCGTCTGCTGATAGGTGCTTGGCTCAGAAATATCTGCTTCCATTTTGGACGCAAACTCCAAATACGCCATTAGGCTACTTTCGGCTTGCAGATAGGTTTCTTCCACTGTTTGACCATACACCGAAATATCTAGATCTGGAAAAAGCCCTATATAGCAACCGTCGTTATTATCTGCAAAAAGTACTAGCGGATAAATATACTTACTCATAATGTCTCCTATAAAAACAAGATTACTTGTTGATATTTTATCACGATAATTATTAAAATGTAAAACGATTTTTTGCTAAAATCATAAAAAGTGAGCAATTTTTGCCCACTTTAAATTTGTTTGTTGTTCTTTATTCTCCTGGTTGAAATTCATCTTTTATATTTACTTTACTTTTTTGGCTAATTTCTTTACTAGTTTTGTCAGTTTGTTTGCCAGTATTTGCTCTAAATTGGTTTTCTATTACACTTTCTATAATTTTTTGATAACCAGACAAATCTGCCGCAATTTCTCTGGCATCTAGCCAAGAAAGGCCAGCTATATTACTAATAGCGCTTTGGTAATTTTGCCTAACTTTATTATAAAACGACATGCCCGAACTTCCACCAAAATAATTTTGTTGTGCCTCGATAATGTTTTGTAGAAACTCCACCGGAGATAATTTCCCTAGTCCGTCTATATCATTTAAATTTTTAACGCTAGCCAACTTTGCCATTTCTTCGGCATTTTTAAAATCGGCAGTTGGTACTGTGTATTTTTTGTTGTTTAAACACCTTTTATTGTACGAATCTTTTATTTTTTCTAAAAATATTGCACAGCAAGGAATATTTCCGTAACAGACATCAATACCACCATTGCCTTTTAAAATATGCTTATTTCCGTTTACAGATGCTATAACAAAATCGCCTAACATTAGTTTTTCTTCGGGCTGATATTTTGGGGTTTTGGACACTTTGGTTACCATAGGAGCATATCCGCAACATAGTGCAAGATTTATTATTTGAAATTTATTAAACGCCGCCGCATTTTTATTGCTGATATATTTAGTTTCCGCGTATGACATATTTGTTCTCCTTGTGTTTAATTATGCTATTGTATTGTTATATCGCTTAACTTTACACTGGCGATTATATCACTCTTTTGCAGTTTTGTAAATACCCTTTTTTACATATTTTGCTAAATTTTTTATAACTTAAGTTTTAAGCACCAAATTTTAAGGTTATAGCGCTGTTTTCTCCCCTTATATAAAATGAAGGATTAAGATTGTTTGCATCAATTATGCTGCCAGATGCCACTAGCGTATCGCCTTGATAAACTTTGCTGCTGCGTCCATACAAATAGTAACTATTGCTAACTTCAATGTAACTTATGCACTCGGCATTTATATTAACCGACCCTGTGCTGCCAGAATGAGTAACTTTAACATTACTTGCATCTCCACCAAAGGTTAGGTTTATATTGGTTTTAGCTTTTACCGTAACACTACCCATAAGCCCAGTTGCTGTTACGGCTTTGCTTGCCGAAATAGTTATATCTGTGCTACTCAAATTGTTTAGCGTAACACTGCTTCCGCTAGATATATTTACACTTCCAGTTGTATTATAAGCACTAATACCGCCATAGGTGCTTGATGCAGACAAATTGCCAACTGTGCCAGACTCTCCCACCTTTATTGCGCCACCAGAGGTCTTAATTGTGGTTTCCCCAGAGGAGCCTAGGGTAATGCTGCTATTATAACCAACAATTTCTGCCGAACCCGCCGAACCAATTGTTATAGCACTGCTGTTTGTATTGCTTACGTTTTTGTTTATCTCTAGCTTGCCAGTAACCGAATTTACAGTTATTGTGCCTCCAGTGCTGTCTATAAATGCGTCTCCGCCAACTGCAGAAAGCTTAATTTTGCCCTTTGTTGTAGAAACCACCGCCTTGCCAAGCACATTTATCCCGCTATCTGAGTAGCCAACTATGCTGCCCGTTTGGTTGCTTGCAGTTAAAGCCATACAACTAGCCAATTTAATTTGACCTGTTTGGTTGGTTATATTGGCTGTGCCGCCTATTGCTCCGCTAAAAGTAATATCTCCAGATTTGGTTACTGCTTTAGCCTCGCCAGTTACACTTGTGCAAGAGATATTTCCTGTTGTGGTTGTTGCTTTAAAGGCGCCGTTAACAGCACCGATATTAATATTGCCAGTAGTTGTAGTAATTGTGGCATCGGCGGCGCTTGTTAGTTTTACATTTGCACGCTTGGTGATAATTGTTACATTGCCAGAGGCTTGCCCCAGAGTGATGCTGCCAGAATTGTTAGATATCTCTATAGTTTGCCCGGATACATTGCCTACCGACAAACCTCCAGTTTTGCTAGTAAATTTTAAGTTGCCGCCAACGCTACCATTAACAGTTACACTGCCAGAAGATGTTTCTGCCGTTAATGCTCCACCACAATTTTTTAGGTTTAGTTTGCCAGATTTTGATGTGTAATTTACACTTCCGTTTATAGTACCATTATCTGTAAAGTTTCCACTGCTAGTAGATACATCAACATTATTTAAAGTAACCTTTTCTGATAAAGTAACCGCCTTTTTGATACCTATTTTAAAAGAGCCATTTACTGTTAATTTGTTATTTATATTAATGCTGCCAGTTGTATTTAAAGTTAAGTTTGCCAAATTTTGCTCTTGCCCTTCTAGGGTAATATCGCTATTAGTGCTTTTTATTTCTATACTATTGCTTTTGTTAAACGACATTGGCAAAATAATTTCTAGATAAAACTCTCTAGAAGAGTTTGCCCACAAAAACTTTTTGTATTGACTAATGTTTATATAGGCTGTGCCACTACTATTGCTGGTATATTCATTTCCATTGCCGTCCAAAACACTAATGCTTGGCGTATTGTTACTGGTTGTAAACCCTTGATATCTTTGCACCAAATGCACACCTGTGTCGCCAGCGGCACCAAATTTTATGGTAATTGGAACATCGTAAGTTGTAAGGCAAATATCTGTATTTAAAGATATCTCTTCCATATAATCGTAGTTGCCAACTGCCGCAGATATAAATTTAACACCAAAAATAGTTGTGCCAGGAGCCAACATTAGTATAATTACCCAAAGTAGCGGGCAAAATATAAGCACGCACAAAATTGCAATTACATATCCCCAACCTTTTTTCATAAACATTCCTCGCTAAATGTATTTTTAAAATTTTCTTTTTATTTTGCAATAATATATTAACATTTAAAACGATATCTGTCAATAATTATTGTAAGGATAGTTTGCAACAAAAAATATAACTTATATGTTAAAATTTAAAAATTAAAACTGCTTAAAATTTGTACTTTGCAAGCAAAAAAGTAGACGGCGTGCAACTTTTTGGCGTGCCGCAAAATAAATTTAAAATTGTATGCTTATCTTAACTTTATATGGGCTTCGCGCAACTGCTTTTCGGTGACTTGTGCAGGTGCGCCGCACATTTTGTCTTCGCCCTTGCCGTTTAGCGGAAACAATATCATATCTCTTAAACTTTGGCTGCCAGAAATTAGCATTAAAAATCTATCTATACCAAGCGCCCAACCAGCGTGAGGTGGCACGCCAAACTCAAAGGCGTTATACATTGCTCCAAATTTTTCTATTAGGTCTTCTTTTGTGTAGCCCAAAATATTAAACACCTTTTCCATGGTTTCCAGCTGGTTGTTTCTAACGGCACCAGACAGAACCTCTACGCCGTCGACAACCAAGTCGAACTGATCGGCAGTAATGTCTAGCAGATTGTCAGTTTCTAAGGCCGCCGCCCCGCCCATTGGCATACTAAATGGGTTATGACTAAAGGTTATTTTGCCGTCTTCGCCCTTTTCAAACATAGGAAAATCGGTTATCCAGCAAATTGAGTGGCGGGTAGTGTTTATCAGCCCCAAAGTTTCGGCAACTTTGGTGCGAAGCAGCGATGCCAAACGGCAGCAGTTTGCATTGCTGTCGGCAATAATAAAGATATCTTGGCCAACTTTTGCGCCGCACGCCTTAACCATGCCGTCGCACTCTTGTTTAGAAATAAATTTGATAATTGGGCCCTTTAGGTTGTCTTCTTCCACCCTAACCCACGCTAAGCCCTTTGCCCCAGCGTTTAGCATATAATCGGTTAACTTTTCAAAAAAACTCTTTGACTGCTGGCTTGCGTCTATGGCAAACCCTCTAACCGTTTTGCCAGCAAAAGCGCTAAAGGCAGAATTAGCAAAAACTTCTGTAAAATCGGCCAAAACTATTGGGTTGCGCAAATCGGGCTTGTCGGTGCCGTACTTAACCATGGCTTCTTTATAACTAATCTTTTTATAAGGAGGTCTGTCAAAAGTTTTGGTTGCGTATTTTTTAAGCAACTTGTCCAACACAACTTCCAAAACTTGGCGGGCATCTTCGCCGCCCGAAAAACTCATTTCGGCATCTAGCTGATAAAATTCGCCGCTATGTCTGTCTGCGCGGGGGTCTTCATCCCTAAAACATGGGGCTATTTGAAAATATTTGTCCATGCCAGCAACCATTAAAAGCTGCTTAAATTGTTGCGGCGCCTGCGGAAGGGCAAAAAACTTGCCTTTGTGCAAACGGCTTGGCACAATATAATCTCGGGCGCCTTCTGGGCTGCTAGCTGTAAGTATTGGCGTTTGAAACTCTTCAAAATCTAGCCCACGCATAATGGTGCGGCAGTCAAAAATAAATTCACTTCTAAGTTTCATATTTGCTTGCATTTTAGGGTTGCGCAGGTCTAAATACCTAAACTTTAAACGCGTATCTTCGGTAACATTCATGCTAGCCTCAATTTCAAAAGGTAAGGCCTGCTGGCAGCGGCTTAAAACAACCAAACTGTCTATTTTTAGTTCAACCTTGCCACTAGCAAGTTTTGCATTTTCGGTGCCTGCTGTACGCTCTACAATAGTGCCAGTAGCGCTAATTACACTCTCTTTGTTTACCCCGTCTAACAAGGTTTTGTTTTCGGCTTTTAGCTGCACCACGCCGTAATGGTCGCGCAGGTCAACAAAAAATATGCCGCCGTGGTCGCGAATAGTTGATACCCAGCCCGCTAAAGTAACTTTTTTGCCCAACATTTTTTCGGTTATCTGTTTGCTTGTATGTGTTCTGTACATAATCTACTCCGTTATTTTAATTTTATTATTTTTTGCAATATTTTGCATTTTTTACACTATTTTTAATATAATTTTGCATTTTTACTAATATTTTAAAACAATTTTAAATTAAAATTTATCATTTTTTGCATTTCTGCAAATTAAAATGTTAAATTTAGTTATTTGTTTAGCATTTCGGCAATCATCTTGCCAACTTCGGCGGCATTTGCCTTACCTCTGCTAGCTTTCATTACGCCGCCTACCAAAAAGTTTATTACTTTGGGGTCGCCTTTCTGCTTATATTGCTCAACAACCGCTGGATTAGCTTTTATAACGTCCTCTACAAACTGGTTTAATTGGCTAGAGGTTATATCGCAAATATATCCCGCCGCCTTTGCCACTTGCTCGCTGCTTTCTGATGTTCCCCAAATTTTGCCTAGCAGCACCTTGCCGCTTTGGCGTTGAATTTTGCCTTCTCCCACCGCCTTAACTATCCAAACAAAGTTTTCGACGGACACTAATATTTTACCGTCACTTTCTTTGGTTTTTGCCATAACCTCGGTGGTAATCCAGTTACAAATATTTTTAGGACTTTTAAAAAGTTTAATGCATTTTTGGTAAAAGGAAGCAATTTCGGCATCGCTAAGCAGTACACTTGCGTCATATTTACTTAAGCCAAATTCTTTGGTGTAAATTTCAAACAACTCCTCGGGCATTTTTGGCATAGTTTTTCTTATGGCATTTATCTGCTCGTTGGTTATTTCCACAACTGGCAAATCTGGGTCAGAAAAATATCTATAATCATTGCTATTTTCTTTGCTGCGCAGCGGATAGTTTTCGCCCAAGTCGTCGTCCCAGCGCAAGGTTTGCTGCAATATTGCGCCGCCGCTTTCTAGCACCGATTTTTGCCTGTCTATCTCGTAATCTATAGCCCTTTCAATAGCCTTTAGCCCGGTAAGGTTTTTCATCTCGGTGCGTACACCTAAGGTGCTACTGCCATGAGGCTTTAGGCTAATATTTACATCGGCACGCATCTGACCTTCTTGCATTTTGCACTCGGCAATGCCCGCAAAAATATATCTTAGCCTTAGCTTTTCTATAAATTCTACGGCTTGCTTGGCGCTAGTTATGTCTGGCTCGGTTACAAGCTCTATAAGCGGCACGCCGCCACGATTGTAATCGACCAGTGTTTTATCCCCGTTGTGGATAAGTTTGCCGGCATCTTCTTCTAGATGAATTCTATTTATGCGCACTTTTTGACCGCCCACCTCTAGGTACCCGTTTATACATATAGGTTTTTCTAACTGACTTATTTGATAAGCCTTGGCTAGGTCTGGATAAAAGTAGTTTTTTCGTTCAAAAATTGCAATATTGTTGATTGTGCAGTTGGTGGCAAGCCCAGCCTTTATTGTGTATTCTACCGCCTGCTTATTTAGCACGGGCAAAGCCCCCGGCATACCAATGCAAACTGGGCAACACTGAGTATTTGGGGCTGCAAGCGCAACATTTTTGCAACTGCAAAAACATTTAGATTGCGTTTTTAGTTCAGCATGAACTTCTAACCCTATAACCACATCGTATTCCATAAAAACTCCATTTTATTATTTATTTTGTTTTTTATTGCAACTTTTGCAATATTTTATGCATTTTTACATTTATTTTTGTATATTTTGCAGATTTATAGCACTTTTGGGTAATTTTGCTATAATTTTGCATCAATTTTAGCAAATTAGCGCTAATCTTGTTTAAAAATGCCGCTATTTTCTATAAAACTTGCCACTTTATATAGCGTAGCCTCGTCAAAATTAGAACCAATAAACTGCATGCCTATTGGTAGCCCGTTTTCACCTTTACCACAAGGCAAACTAATAGCTGGCAGCCCAGTAATATTTGCAGACACTGTGTATATATCTTCTTTATAGCTATCTACCGGGTTGGATTTTTCGCCAATTTTGTAAGCTTCTCCTATAGTGGTTGGCATAATAATGCAGTCACATTTGTCTAGGGCAGCGTAAAAACTGTTCTTTAGGCTGGCGGCAATGTTTTTTGCCTTTTTGTAGTAAGCATCATAGTAGCCACTAGTTAGCACAAAAGTGCCAAGCATTATGCGGCGTTGCACTTCTTTGCCAAACCCAGACTTGCGCGTTAACTTATATAGGTCGTCCAAATTAGGGGCTTGTACACTGCTTGTGTATTTAACGCCGTCATAGCGGTCTAGGTTGCTGCTGGCTTCGGCGGTGGCAAGTATGTAGTAGGTTGGCAAAACCATATCCATATCGGCAATGTCTACGCTTACAATTTCTGCGCCGCTATTCTTTAATTTTTGAATGGTTTTGGCCATAACCTCTCCGCTTGGCGTGCCTTTTGCAATGTCTTCTACTTGGGATATCACCCCAATTTTCGTGCCTTTTATTGGCTTGCCTATAAGCCTTTGGTAATCGTCAACCGGCCGACTGCTGCAAGTCATATCGTTATCATCTGCGCCCGCCAAAATGCCAAGCAAATATGCGTTATCCGCCACATTATGGGTAATTACGCCCACTTGGTCTAAGCTGCTTGCATAGGCAATTACGCCATAGCGACTAATTCTGCCATAGGTAGGCTTAATACCCACAAGCCCGCAAAAACTGCTGGGCTGACGCACGCTTCCGCCTGTATCGGTTCCAAGCGCCGCCGCACACAAACCTAACTTAACGCTGGCTGCGCTGCCGCCCGAACTTCCGCCCGGAACTCTAGAAAAATCTAGCGGGTTATGACAAACTCCGTATACCGAAGTTTCGGTGCTGCTACCCATAGCAAACTCGTCCATGTTGGCTCTGCCAATAATTACTGCACCCTCGGCAAGCAACTTTTCCACCACCGTTGCGTTGTATTGTGACACATAGTTTTGCAAAATTTTACTGCACGCCGTTGCCTTATGCCCCTTGTACAAAATGTTGTCCTTAATAATTATAGGCACCCCAGCAAGCCTGCCCGAAAAACCGCTGGCAATTTTTTTGTCTGCCGCGCGCGCCATTTCTAGGGCGTCATCAAAAACTTCAACCACTGCGTTGTACTCTTTTGTGGCGTTAATTTTTGCTAAATAATTTTTGGTTGCCTCGGCGCTAGTAATTTTGCCTGCCGAAATATCTTCTTTTAGTTCTATTAAACTTTTTGTGCCGTCCATTTACTTATTCTCCACAATTCTTGGTACGCTAAAGCAGCCGTCAAATTTGCTTGGCGCGTTTAGCAGCACTTCGTCATTTGGCATACTCGCTTTGCTTATGTCTGGGCGCAGGTCGTCCATATTTACCGCCTTATGTTCGCCGCTACTTTTGCTTTTGGCGCTAGCTATGGTGTTTGCAAAGTCCATTATGCCCGAAAATTCAGCCGAAAACTCAGCAGCCTCATCTGGCGTAAAGCTGAGTTTTGCCAAATTTGCCAGTTTTAAAATTTCACCAGCAGAAAGTTCCATACATTTCCTCCTAAAAAAATGACGCTAGGCTTAACCTTAGCGTCAACAACAATAATCAACAAAAAGGTTACATAATTCTATGCAGCAAGTTGGTTATTGAAATTATTATTGATTTTTCTCATACACAATATTATGCACGCAAAAATAATATTTGTCAACCTTTTATGTTCAAATAATTGCTTTTTTTGCAAATCCATGCTAAAATACTCTTGCTTTAGGTGAATTTGCCGCTCATTTTAAAGAGAATATATACTTTTATGAATGCTAAATACTCTTGCCCTAGGTGCATCTGCCGTTCTAAAATAGGCTTGCGTAAAGCGCATTAATCTAAAAATTTGTACCCCAAAGCCAAAGTCAAACCAGCATCATGTTCCCATAGTAAAGTGGATATTACAAGCCCCTCCTAAGGGCTAGTCGGCGGTTCGAGTCCGTCTGGGAACACCAAATTTTGCAAAAGTGTTGCTGCCATGATGTAAGGAGCTACGCACATGGGCTATAAAATATTAGAATTTAGAAAACTTCTGCTAGCATTAATACGGCAAAGACGATTAGGGCAATGATGGCAAGCAGCCAAATTACAAGGGCTACATAGCGGATTGCCCTTTTGTTTAGTTTAAATTGATATATTAAATAAATTAGCCCACCAATTACGCCTTGAACAAACAACGCAAGCGTTGCTAAGCCAAATGCGGCAACTCCTATAATAGAAAGTATTGGAAACCCCGCATCGCTAGAGCCGGTTAATACGGCATTTAAGTTTTGTGCGCAAAAACTAAGCCCCCAAATGCAGAAGACGGCAAGCACACCGCAAATTAAAGTTTGAACAATAGAGCGCACGCCCAAACTGACGCTTTTGTCTCGTTTTTCCTCATTGTTTTTTAACGATTTATATTTGCGGCCAGCCCTTAACCAAAAGGTAAAAAAGCTGCCAATTCCACTAAGTATTGCCATAGCCCCCCCTAAAAAGCAAACTAAATATTATAATTTATAATTATTTTGCTATTGTTATAACAATTTTAACATAAATATTTTAACTTTGCACCTTTTTTTACACCATAAATTAAAAAAATTAAAAAAATAATTTATTTTTGCAACTTTTGTTGTACAATTTTGCAGAGTTTTGCATTAATAAACAAAAAATATGTTCTATTAATGTCTTAATTTTGCAAAAATAAAATATAAAAATGTAATTTTATTGTTATTTTTTTAATTGCGGCGATGTTTTAGCATTTACAACTATCCAGTTATTCGGTTGCATTTATGTTTGTTGGTAAAAAGTAAATACCATTTTGGTTGTTTAGCGTGCCAAGGCCGCTTACAAATTCAACCTCGCCAAACAAATATACCCCCTTTTCTATTATTGTGCCAAGCTCGCTGATAAGTTTTGGTGCCGTCATGGTGGAGTCGTCACCAAATATAAACTTAATTAGCAAATTTAACAGTATTTCACTTTGGGTTTCGCTGCGGCCATTAACCGCCATGCCGCCGTCGGAGATTAGCCACGCCGTGGCGTCCTCGGTGGACGAAATTTCTACATTGTAGTTTACTGTTACATATATGGTGTTTGGCACTATCATGTTTAGCAAAAAAATAGGAATTTGCATTTGCTCAGCCATAAGCGAGCGTACATTGTCTGTGTCTATTTTTAAAATAAATTTAATGTGCGCGTTACTTGCAGAAATTTCGGCAGACTCGTTATTTTCGTCTTCGGAGTTAGAATTATTCTGCACCGGAGTTATAGTTATTTCTAGCAAATTTAGGTTGAGGGTGTTAAAATTGGTTAGGCTTGGCAATAGGTCACTAAATTCGGTGGTATCCAAAAGTTTGTCTAAAACCGCGGCAAGTTCGCGGTCGGTAAGGGCTATGTCGCCTGAACCTTTAGCCCCAGAATTAAAGCCATCAAAATCGAAAGAGCCATCTTCTAAAATAGGATAGCCCGCCCCTGTAAGCTTGGCGATTGCGCGGTCTAAGTCGGTAGACGAATAGCCGTTTGTAACTATCTGGCTTTCGTGCGGAGTGGAGTACAGCGTGCGCATCATGCCAACAAGGTCGCTCATGCTACTTATGCCGTACTCGCTAAAATACTTAGGCACGACAATTTTATCTAGCACAAAGTAACCACCAAGAACAATGCCGCCAAGCACTATAAACACCAGCAGCAGACTGAATAAAAATTTGCCCCACCTAAACTTTTTCATAACTAAATGTTTTGGTTGACTATTCCTTTAAATATCAAATAAACGGCAAGCGCGGCAATGGCCAGCCAAATGATTAATCTAATAATGCTAAATTTTCTTCTAAATAACCCCACGTTTTTCTTCCTTGATTAAAATTTTTGCTTGATTTTTTAGCCTACATATTTTTAGATTATATTATTACATAATAGACTACCCTTTTTATGGCAGGTTTGTCAAACAAAAGCAAAAATAATCCTAGCTAATTTGCAATTTTATTTTGGTTTTAGTTGTTTTTCGACACTTGTATTTTTGCAATTTGTTTGGTATTTTTGTCTACTTTTACGTCTTCGGCAATTTCTAAGCCAAGTACGCAAAGTACACGGCTGCCAAAGGCAAGCAATATAAAATTATCCCTTGCTAAGTTTGGAATTTTGACATCGGTAAAATAGTCGTTAAGTTTTTTGCTGCCGCTGCCAAATTTTGCAAAAATGTCCCCTGGACGCCTTGTACGCCACTGGCTGCCCGCCGGCACCTTTTGCCAGTCTATATACAAATTGCCGTCACCAAAAGCAGGCTTATTTACAATGCTTACTTCGGCAATTTTGCCATTTGGCAAAACATTTGGGCCAAGCGTTAGGTCGGTTTGGGCAAATGTGCTTGCAGTTTTATTTGCAAACAGCAGACCTTGCGGCCGTTTTTCGCACACAACTGAGTGCGGTAGGTTAATTTTACTGCCATTTGCGCCGTTTTTTGCCAAATTTTGCAAAATTTTAATATGCTTGCTTTCTAAATCTGCAAACTGTCCACAGTGGTTATATGCTTGCTTTATAGCCTTTGCTAAAATTGTGTTTTGGCTAGAAAATGCCTGCGTTTTTAATATAACACCATAGGGCAAAAATTCAAACCAATTACTGTCAACTTGGGCGTCAATAACTTGCTGCGCCTCGGCACAAAAAAACGCAAATTTATTAATATTTTGTATAATATTTGGGTAAATTTTGTCTAAATCCGGCAAAATCTTGTTGCGAATATAATTGCGTGTGTACTTGTTGTCGGCATTAGTTGCGTCTGTAACAAAGGCAATATTATGGCTAGCTGCAAACTCTAAAATTTCGTCTTTTGTAAAAACAAGTAGTGGCCTAAAAATGTTGTCACGCTCATGCATGCCAGACGCGCCGTCAATTCCGCTGCCCCTAAAAATGTGCATAAGCACCGTTTCGGCTTGGTCAGTGGCGTTGTGCGCCAAAAATAACTTGCCGCCGTTTGGCACAATTTCTTTAAAAATGGCGTATCTTGCACTGCGCGCCGCTTCTTCTATAGTCTGTTTTGCAGTTGCGCACAAACTTGGCACATCTACCCGACGAACAATGCAATCTATGCCATTATCTTTGCAAAAGTTTTGCACAAAATCGGCATCAGCAACACTTTCTGCACCCCTTATACCATGCTCCACATGGATTACGTGCAAACTAAAATCTTTTGTGCAAGCCGCAGCCATTAGGGCGTGCAGCAACACCATGCTGTCGGCACCTCCGCTTACGCCTACAAAAATTTGGTCGTTTGGGCAAACCTTAGCGCCCACTGCCTCGTAAATATCCATAATAACAGCATTATACAGCAAAATTAACATAGTTTCAATTAATTTTTGCAAATTTTTAGATAAAACAAATATAATTTTGTTTGCTCCCCACAATAAAAACCGCAAAAATAATACCTAAAATGTAAATTTTACGCATTCTTAACGTTTTTTTGCCAATCTAAACGCAATTACTGTCATATCATCTTTATGCTCTTGTAGTCTGCCTTGTGCTTCTTCTAAAATACTTTCTGCAAAAAATTGCATGTTAATTATTCCCAAATTGTTTACATAGTTGCAAAACTCGGTTTGGCTAGCAAAGGTGTCCACAACGCCGTCGGTTGCAAGCACAACAACATCGCCACAACTTAGCGTAAAGGTGCTTGTGGTTGGGGCGGCACGCTCCGCCACCCCTAGTGGCAGACTTTCTACCCCCACAATTTGGCTACTTTCTACACTTTTAATAACGCTAATACTGCTGCCCATTTTAATAAAGTCCACCTCGCCGGTTAGCGTGTCTACAACAGCCACATCTAGGGTAGAAAATTTGCCGTCGGCAAGCGGCAACAGCAAACTATTTACACTATCTAGGGCAAGGGTGCCACCCATTCCGCACTTATAAAAGCCGCTAATTAGCTCTAGCGCTGCGTTACTTATGGTGTTTGCGGCTTCGCCATGGCCCATGCCGTCTGCGATAGCCACCATATACTTATTGTCGTCAAGTTTGTTGTATTGATAGTTGTCGCCATTTGCCGAGCCGGGCGTTTTTGCGCTGGTTGCGCAGCCGCACAGCAATTCAAATCGCGCCATAGGCACAAAACTGACCAAACTCCACCCGGCTATTTGTGTTTGTAAGCAAATTTTGCGTTCAAAACCCATAGGATAAACCTTTTGGCACGCCTGCAACAATAGCGGGCTGACGGCGTCTGTGTTGCGGACAATAGCCAAAATTTCGGTCACTCCGTTTGCGCCCTCTAACACCGCGGCCTCGGTGCAAACAATTCCAAGCGTCAACAAACTTTCTTTTATTGACTTTGCGCGTGCGACATTGTTTTTTAGTGTGCTATAAAATTGGCTAGAAAATTGCTTAAATATGCGGCTTGTGCCTTGCATTTGTAATGCCGTACGCAACTTGTTTTCGTCTTCGGCAGCCGCTTGACCCTTGGCGTCTATAAACTGACTAGCTAGGCTATTTATTGCAGACAAACACGCCGGCAGACGGTTACAATTGCTACTAAGCAGCACCGGAACATCTAGCAAATTTACCCGTCCGCGCTGCGTAGCTCGCAAAATTAGCGAACAAAAGCTTGGTGTCATATCCTTGCCGTTGTAACAGTTTTGCTTGTTTGGGCAAGTTTCGCACTGCTCTAGTTTTAGCTGACTTGCCAAGTGGTCCACCGCCAGACCCTCGGGCGTTGCGCCAGACACCAGCCCAGAATAGCATCTACTCATAGATAAAAATAAGTTGGACATATCTTGCAGTTTAGTCTTCATTTGCAGTTGTATTTGCCCCGAAAAATATGCCGAAATAAGATGTTTTTTAGTTCCAAGCAAAAAGCCCCCTGCCTTTTTAGCCCATTTAAGCGGCATGCTTACAAAAATTAGGGCGGCAACTAGGCATGGAACAAGCTCCAATATCCCAAAGCCCATTAGTAGCCCAAGCACCGAGCGCACCAAACACACTGCACTGGCTGCTAAAAATTTATTTTTAGGCACCAGCCATACGCTTATCGCCGCAAAAAGCATGTACTGAACAACCATTACATTAGGAATGCCGCTAAGCACGCACGCACAAGTTATTAGTGCCGCAAGCGGATAGGTTTTGCTTATAGCGGCCGCCGCCGTAAACAATATAATTAGGCTAAACAACCCCGCCGAAACATCTATGCCAAATAAATAAATGTCCACAACACCTAGTAGCCCAAACAGTATACACAAACTTACGCAAAGCAATTGTTTATTGCTTAGGCATGCAAACCGTTTTTCTTTTACGGCGTTAATTGCCACTATGCAAACATAACAGCTTAGCACCCCCAGAATAATCTGCAAAATCATGCAAATAAGCCCCGTTAGGGTGCCTATGCCAAAATACAGGCTGGCAACTTGGCTAAACCCGCATACCAGTAAAATTAACCAAAGCGGCTGAGGCTTTTTAATCGCCCTACTTGTAATGCCCCACAAAACAATTATTGCCAAAATGGTTGCCCCGCAAATTAGCCCTTCAACCGAAAAATTAATCACTACATGGCTTGCAAAATAGCAAATTGACACATAAAGCCAGTTGATTTTGCAGTAAACTAACGCAAAAGCCAGTGCAAAGCCAAACGGATAGACCATTTGCTGCAATCCCGCCCGGCAAAAGAAAAGCAAACTTGCAAAAAGTGCAATAAATTTTGCCAAATATTTAACCGAAATTCTGTCTTTTGCCACCTTCATAGCCCCATTTTAGTAGCCCTGTCACCCCATAGCAAAAAAGAATTTTGTACTTTTATGGTAGTTTTTTAAACTATTGTGCATACTTTTGCAAATTTTTGCTATGCACGCAAATTTTGCCTGCAATTTTACAAAATTTAAAAGTGTCAAAATATTGACAACCTTGGCATATAATGTTAAAATATATACAATAAAACTTAAAGGAGATTTATTTATGTTTTGTAAATTTTGCGGAAAAGAACTAAAAGATGACGCAGACATCTGCCTAAACTGCGGCAAAATAACAGACAACTTTATCGAAAATTTTGCTTGCGACTGCGAAGACGAAGTTGTGCCTAATCATTTTTGCGGTGAGCCAGAGCATGGTCATGAACATCACTGCTGTAATCAGCCAGACTGCGGCTGCAAAGAGCATGGCCATAAACATGGTAACCCGGTTGTGGCTGCCGAATCTAAAATCTATGGGATTTTAGGGTTTATACTTTCTTTCTTTAACCCTATCGTGGGCTTAATCCTTAGCATTATTAGCGTTTGCAAATACTCTAATAGTGAATGCAAAAAAGGTAAAGGACTTGCCATTGCTGGCATTGTAATTTCTGCAATATTTATCCTTGCGCTAATTATAGCTTTGCTTGCTTACTATAACACTAGCCATATCAGCTATGTATATGACGCGGGATATTCCGGCTAAACTATACTCGTAGTTATCTGCTAGCCTACTCGGCTAAATTTTACCGCCATTTCGGCGGTTTTTTATTGCCATATTTTGCAAATAATGCTGGTTGCATAGCGCTTGTAAAGTATCACTAAGAAGTATTTTTGTCTGCTTTCTGCCGTTAAAAAAACTATTTGCAAACTTTGGCAAACAAATTGTTGACAAATTTAAGTTATTGTTATATACTATCTTTCGCTAGCAACCAAAGGCCTTGCACTAATAACCTACTTATGTTTTCGCAAAAACACAAGCATTTTACAAACTAAACGCATGCTTAAAAGAGGGCTATAGGTTTTTGATTATTGATATTACGCTATAGCATACAAACTAAATGCATGTTTAAAAAGAGGGCTCGCTGACAACATTAATAGTTAGTGTTAAAGTTAAAACAAACTAAACGCATGTTTAAAAAGAGGGCTCGCTGGGGTTTTAGTAGTTTTCCCTCAAAAAATTGCAAAAATTTAATATATGCACCCGTAGCTCAGCTGGATAGAGTATCGGTCTACGGAGAGAGTGAACGGGGGTTTTAGTAATTTCCCCTCAAAAAATTACAAAAATTTAATATTTGCGTCCATAGCTCAGCTGGATAGAGCGATAGTCTACGGAACTATAGGTCGGGGGTTCAAATCCCTCTGGACGCACCAAAAAACCCTATATTTAGGGTAATTCAGCGATTTTTAGGTCGCTGATTTTTTTTGTTTACTGAATTAACTTTTTCTTAAATGTTGGCGAAGTTAAGTTTACA
>CAYTHL010000008.1:0-39938 GCA_964437615.1 uncultured Lachnospiraceae bacterium
GAGCATCTGCCTTACAAGCAGAGGGTCAGCGGTTCGAGCCCGTTAACTTCCACCAAAATGTTGTTGACAAAATCCACAAAAGTGGGTTTTGCGGGAATGGCTCAGAGGTAGAGCACTGCCTTGCCAAGGCAGGGGCCGCGAGTTCGAATCTCGTTTCCCGCTCCATCACTAAGCCAGATAAATTGTTATCTGGCTTAAATATTATCTCAAATTTGGGTATAATAATTGTAAAACAAGGGCGTTATCAACTGCGTTTTAAACTTAAATATTATCTCAAATTTGGGTATAATAAATGTGATAAATATCTATTTCTGCCACCAATAGTGACAAACTGCCAAGCGGCGGTAAAAATGGATAAATCAAAAACTTTGTTAAAACAAAAAAACTCTTTATATTATTATATGGCGGTAATAAAAACAAGGTATTTCGTGGCGACATAGCCAAGCGGTAAGGCACGAGTCTGCAAAACTCCGATCCCCGGTTCAATTCCGGGTGTCGCCTCCAAAAGATAAAACCACAGTATATTGTGGTTTTTTTGTTGCAATAAATATTAAAAATTGTATCACATATAAATCTTGTCAGATTATTTTACATATCTTATTTAATTGCTTTTATTGAGCTATTAATTGATACTTACTATCTTGGTAAAGATGATAAACGAAATGTAATTTGTATAAGCCAATAGCCACTCAAAAATAATTATAATTTTATTTATGGTATGGTAGCCCAGCAGAAATTGCAAAGGCGCGGTAGATTTGCTCGGCCAAAACAACCCTAAAAAGCTGGTGAGGAAAGGTTATTTTACCAAAACTTATGCAAAAATTGGCAGCATTTTTTAATGCCTGCGATACGCCGTTGCTTCCGCCGATTATAAAGCTAATTGTGCTATTTGTTTGGCAAATGGATGCAATAAGCTCGCTTAATTCTGGGCTAGAAACCTGCTTGCCCATTCTGTCTGTTAGCACAATAGTGCCTTTTGCAGCGGCAAGCAGTAGTGCGCTCTCATCTTCTATCTTTTTGGCAACATTGCTTTCGCTGCTTTTTTCGGGAACCTCTATAATTTTTAGTTCGCAAAATTTACTTAGCCGCTTTGCGTACTCGCTAGTAGCGTCTAAATAAAACTTTTCTTTAATTTTGCCCACCGCCACAATATTAACTTTCATAAATATAATTTAGCATATTTTGTTTAATATTTCAAGAATTTTTTAAGTTTGCATTAAATTTTACAAAATTTGCCGCAAAGCCTTATTTTATGGGATACTATGTGTGGCATAAAACCATAAAGGTTCAAATTATTATGGCTAATTTTTTAATAAACCTAAATATATTTTTGCAAAATAGTTGCAAAGTTTAAAAAGTTGTTATATAATTATTTGCAGTGATTGCCCACGAGAACATATTTGCAAAAAAGGCAACCCACCCAATATCAAACTTATGCGGATGTGGCGAAATCGGCAGACGCAAGGGACTTAAAATCCCTCGGGAGCAATCCTGTATCGGTTCAAGTCCGATCATCCGCACCAAACAAAAATAATCCAAGTTGGGTTGTTTTTTCTATTTAAAGCAATTTTTGGTATTATCTGCAATGCTTGGCGAAAATGGTAGAAATATAAAATATAATCTTAAAATTGCTACTAGTTTTATTGGTGGATTTTGATTTTTTAAAAAACCTTCATTTTTAGTTGACAATATGAATAAGTGTTCATATAATAGAGTATATGAATATTTTTTCATATTCGGTTAATTAAAAGTTTTGTTATTTTGCACAGTATAGCAAGGAGAAAGAGATGCTAAAAAAGGTTGCATGTAGTGGAAAAAGCTATTGCGAAAAGCGGCGTCAGGTTACTGACGAAGTTGGACGCATGTTTAAGATTTTGGCCGACCACACTAGGCTAGAATTGCTGTTTGCTTTGCAAACGGGCGACATGTGCGTTGGCGACCTTGTAAATTTGCTTGGGTTTTCTCAAAGCCTAATAAGTCATCAGCTAAAAGTTATGCGAGATGGTCAGCTTGTTTTGGCAACGCGGCGTGGCAACAAGGTTTATTACAGCCTTGCGGACGATCATGTGGTTAAACTTCTTGAAATTGCCAAAGTTCACGCTAGCGAAAAGGTAAAAGCCGATTTGTCTGCTCTATAAAAATTTTAACCGCAAAACTTAGAAAACTTAACAATAAAAAGCAATTTTTGAAAAACTTAAAAGGATTTTTATGAAAAAAACATTTAAACTGGGATACATTCATTGTGCGGGGTGTTCGGTGGCGCTGCAAGAAAAAATCAGCAAAGTGCCAAATGTAAATAGCGCGCAAATAAATTTTGTCACCCGCATTGTAACGCTAGACATAGAGTCTAAAAACGCAAAGCAAACCATGGAAGCCGTTGAGGCGGCTATTCACGAGTTTGATAAAACCATTAAAATTCTGCCAGTGCACGCCGATGAGCATCATGGCGGCAAGCAACAAAAGGTGCAAAACATTTTGCTTATGGTTGGTGTTGTCCTTTGGGCGATAGGTATGGTAGTTGAGTTTATTGTATCTGCGCCGTTACTGAGCTATCTTTTTGTGTACTTGGCGGCCTATGCGCTTGTAGCTTATCCAGTGCTGTGGCAGGCGGCTAAAAATATTTGCCGAGGCAAGGTGTTTGACGAAAACTTTTTAATGAGCATTGCAACCATTGGTGCTTTTATTATCGGCGAGTATGTAGAAGGCGTTGCTGTTATGATATTCTATCAAATTGGCGAGCTATTTAACCACAAAATCAGCGAGCATAGCGAGAACAATATTAAAAGTTTAGCCTCGCTAAAAAGCACAATGGCAGAACTGCTTTGCAAAGACGGCACAACCAAGCCAACACTTTTAGAAAAGATTAAAATTGGCGACAAAATTGTGGTATCTGCTGGCGAAAGAGTTGCGCTAGACGGCAAGATTATTAGCGGCGGAAGCAATTTTAATACGTCTGCAATAACTGGCGAAAGCGTTGGTAAGTACCTAACGATGGGCGATAGCGTTATAAGTGGATACATTGCTGAAGATGGCGCTGTTACCATAGAGGTGACGGCGGACGTCCAAAACTGCACCGTTAGTAAAATTGTGCAAATGGTAGAAGATGCGTTGGCAAGCAAGGCAAACATAGAAAAGTTTATTAGCCGATTTGCCAAATATTACACTCCGGTTGTTGTGTCTTTGGCACTTTTAATTTGCTTTATTGGGCCGGCTTTTTACGGCTACACGTTGGCGGCATTTAGCACTTGGGCATACAGAGGCCTATCTTTTTTGGTGGTAAGTTGTCCGTGCGCACTGGTGCTTAGTGTTCCGCTTGCCTACTTTGCCGGCATTGGCACCATGGCTAAGCGGGGCATACTAGTTAAGGGCAGCAATTATCTAGAAAAATTGGCAAAAGTAAACACCATAGTCTTTGACAAAACCGGCACCTTAACCACGGGTATTTTTGAAGTGGAAGAGGTTGTTAGCCTTGGAGAAAAGGAGCAAAGCGAGATTTTGGAGCTAATTAGCTATGGCGAAAGTTTTTCTAATCACTCAATAGCTAAATCTATTTGCTTAAACTATTGTCAAACGTCGGGCAAAAGCATAAACATTGCATGGGTAAATGGCTACACCGAAGTTGCGGGCGGCGGCGTTATTGCCAACATTTTTATGGAAGACTGCATTGTTGGCAACGCTAAATTTTTGCAAGATAACGGCGTAGAAGTGCCGGCGTTAGACACTCACAAAACAATAGTGTATTTGGCGACTGGCGGAGTGTGTCAAGGCTATGTTTGTTTGGCAGACAAACTTAAACCCGATGCTGCAAGTACCATTGCGGCGCTAAAAAAGAAGGGCATAACTACTGCCATGTTTACCGGCGACAATGACGCTGTTGCCAAGGATATAGCGGGCAGTGTTGGGCTAGACGAGTATTTTGCCGGGCTGCTTCCTGCCCAAAAGGTAGAAAAATTACAAGACTTGCAGCGTGCAGCAAAGGCATCAAAAAAGTGCGTGGGTTTTGTTGGCGACGGCATAAACGATGCGCCAGCGCTTAGTGCAGCCGATGTTGGCATTGCCATGGGCGGTAAGGGCAGCGATATCGCGGTAGAAAGTGCCGACATGGTTATATTGCGTGACGAGCCAAGCAGTATTATACCAGCAATAAAAATAGCTAAAAGAACAATGAGAATTGTTTGGCAAAACATAATTTTTTCTATTGGTATAAAACTTGCAACATTATTACTTATAAGTTTTGGACTTGCTGGCATGTGGCTTGCCGTTTTTGCTGATGTGGGGGTTAGCATTTTAGCCGTACTCAACAGCTTTTTTGGGGTGTCTTTGGGGCAATAATTGCGTCGTTGTCATTTTACCACTTGGTCATTTAGGTGTTGGGGACCCAAACAAGTTGCGGGCGCACAAATTGTTTGGGAGAGGAACAACCGCGGCGACAACTGAGGTTTTGCCCAAAACCGATGCAAAGCTGCGGTTGTGACGAAAACTCCCTCGTGGATAAAATGTCAATTCCTTGTTCTTGCACCCAAATACACCCCAAAAGGTGGGAATGCATCTTTGGGGCAATAAACTCGCGTCAAGTGCGCTTGCCGCAACACTCATTTACTCAAAAGTAAAAACTCGCGTCGCGGCTGCAAAGCTAACGAAATTATATAAAAATTCCTTTTAGTACTTAAAATCTGCTCCAAAACCAAACTCACTTGTGTCATCCCGAGCGCAGAGCGATGGGATCTGACAACACTGGCTTGAAATAGGATATTGCCCCCTAGTAAGGGGGCTGGCTGTCGTAGGTAGGCTGAGGGTTGTTCGGTTTAAGTGCGGATATTATTTGTGTTCTGCTGGGTGGGCGGATTGGTTAAAAATAAAATCATTATATTTAAAAAAGTAGACAAGGGGGCTATTTTTTTGATATTATAGGGGCTAGATTGGTGCGGGTTGCCGTAAAAAGTATAAGCAAAAAGGAAAAAAGCCAAGATGAATTTAAAACAGTTAATTACATCAGATTTACAGTCAAGTTTGAATAAATGCGGCATAAACGCCGAGGCGTCAGTTAGCCAAAGCGGCAAACCAGATATTGCAGATTATCAAACAAACATGGCGTTTTCGCTTGCAAAACAGATGCAAGTTGCGCCCATGGTGGCTGCGCAAAAAATTGTTGACAATTTGCCAAAGTCGGACGCATACGAGGCAAGCATAACGCCGCCCGCATTTATTAATTTTAAGTTTACAAGTGTAGGGCTAAACAAGTTTGCCAATTATTGCCTAGCGGATGCCATGGTTGGCGTGCAGAAAGTGGAGAACCCCCGTAAAATTTTTATGGATTACGGCGGTGCTAATGTGGCAAAAGAGCTGCATATTGGGCATTTGCGTTCGCCCATTATTGGCGAAAGTTTGGCAAGGCTGCACAAGTTGCTTGGAGATAATGTAATCAGCGACGTTTATCTGGGAGATTGGGGTACGCAAATGGGATTAACCATTGCCCAAATGGAAGACGAGGGCTGGCTAGAATTTGAGTTTGGCAGAGCCGAAAAGCCACAAAAAATTACCCTAGAAATGCTAAATATAGCATATCCCAAGGCGAGCAAGCGCAAATCTTCCGACACCCAATTTAAAAAGCGCGCAGACGATTACACTCTAAAAGTGCAAAATAAGCAGCAACCATATTACGGCATTTACCAAACCATTTGGAAACTTTCGGTGGATAGAATTAAGCAAAATTACACCACGCTTGGTTGCAATTTTGACCTATACAATGGCGAAAGCACGGCGCAGCCATGGGTAGAGCCAACAATAGAAATTTTTAAGCAAAAGGGGCTGGCTAAGCGCAGCAACGGGGCACTAATTGTAGATGTTAGCTTGCCGGGCGAGAACGAGCCAAGCGGCAAGTTTGACCAAAACGGCAAGGAACTTCTTAAAAATCCTATGCCGCCAGTAATGCTTCAAAAGACAAACGGCGGCGACATTTACGACAGCACCGAGCTTGCCACCATAAACATGCGCTACACAAAATACAAGCCAGATGAGTTTATTTATGTGGTGGACAACCGCCAAAGTCAGCATTTTGTTATAGCGTTTAGGGCAGCCAAAATGGCTGGGCTGGTTGCCCAAGATACCGTGCTTAAACATGTTGCCTATGGCACAATAAACGGCGCAGACGGCAAACCGTTTAAAACCCGCAGTGGAGATGTGGTTAAACTAGAAGATATTATAGAACTAATTAAACAGAGTGCGGTCAAAAAACTTGCCGAAAACGGGATAGAGGGCAGCGACGACTTGGCGCTAGAAATTGGTCTTGCCGCCATAAAGTTTGCCGATTTGTCTTGCTTGTGTAGCCGTGATTATGTTTTTGATATAGATAAATTTTCTAGCTTTGAGGGCAAAACTGGGCCATATATTCAGTACACTGGCACCCGAATAAAAAGTTTGCTATCTAAGGCTTCAGGCAAGCCAACAAAAATAGATATATTTGACGCCGACCAGCGTGAAATTGTGCTTGCACTAGACAAATTGTGTGCTGCATATGCGTCTAGTTATGCAGATTATTCGCTAAATTCTTTATGTTTGGCGTTGTATAACCTTTGTGCCGCCTTCAGCCGTTTTTACAATAATACTCGCATTTTAACCGAGCCAGACGACAACAAACGGGGCAGCTATCTAGCCTTATGCCGTCTAGTGCTTCGTGCAATAGAGCAAGCGAGTGATGTTATTGGGTTTGTTATACCAAACCGCATGTAGTATTTGCCCTTATTTTTGTGTTGGGCTACGTCAGTTTGCCGTTCGCTTGCTCATTTGCGCTATAGCAAAATCGCTGCGACTCACTTGCCAAACTTCCTTGCCCAGCATCAAAACTAAGGGCAAATACAGGACTGATTACAAGTTGTGTGGCGGGTATTGAGCTCGCGGGCTTACTTATCTCCAACCAAAAATCGCGCAAATACACATGTAGATTTAGAATTGTTGGGGCAAATACAGGACTGATTACAAGTTGTGTGGCGGGTATTGAGCTCGCGGGCTTACTTATCTCCAACCAAAAATCGCGCAAATACACATGTAGATTTAGAATTGTTGGGGCAAATACAGAACTTTAACAAGTTGTGTGGCGGGTATTGCGCTCGCGGCTGCGTTTTGGGGCAGTCATTTGATAATAGAGGCACAAACAAGGGTGTTATGCCACACATAGTACCCCACAAATACTGGCAAAGAGAGGTGTTTTGATATGAAGAAGATGCTTTTGCATACTTGCTGTGCGCCATGCAGCACCACTGTAATTGAGCGGCTTGCGCCTGAGTATCAACTTACCGTTGTGTATTACAATCCAAATATATATCCGCAAGAAGAATATCAAAAACGCAAGGCAGAGCAAATTAGATACTTGGATATACTGCGCAGCAAGGGTGTTATGGTGGATTATTTAGATTGCGATTACGATGCGCAAGTATTTTTTGATGCCGTAAAAGGTTTGGAAGCCGAGCCAGAAGGCGGGGCAAGGTGCGAAGTATGTTTTAATTTGCGGCTTAGCTATGTAGCGGGCAAGGCCAAGGAACTTGGCTATGATATTTTTGCAACGTCGCTTACGGTTAGCCCGCATAAAAATGCTGAGCTTATAAACAAAATTGGCAGCCAGCTGGCTGCCAAGTACTCTATCGAGTACTTGGCTAGCAACTTTAAAAAGCAAGACGGCTACAAACGCAGCATAATTCTTAGCAAAGAAAACAACCTTTATCGCCAAAATTATTGCGGCTGCAAATTTTCTATTTGGTTTTAAACTTTTTTAGTTCATAAACTTGCACAAATATCAAACCACCGCAAAATTAAAAATATGTGACTGTCAACTTTTACCATACAAAAAAGGGCGTTAGCCCTAATTTTTTTGTCTATTAATTTTTGGTTTTTAGGTGCTGCATTATAAATTCGGCTTGATTTTTTAAAACTTCAACGCAAGAGGCTACATTCATGTGTGTGGTGTCTAGGTAAAAAGCCTCGGGGAGCCGCACAAGGGGAGAGTTTAAACGCGTCATATCTTCTTTGTCGCGCTGTTCTATTTGCTTTTTTGCCTCGGCTATGCTAATTGTCATGCCATTTTGGGCGTACTGCCTAACTCGTCTGCGGGCGCGGACAAGTAGGTTGCAATCTACATACACCTTTAAGTCTGCATCTGGAAATATAACCGAGCCAATGTCGCGGCCTTCCATGATAATATTTTTGCAGGTTTTGGCGGCGTTGCGTTGCAGTTTGCGGACATAAGCGCGTATTGTTTCGATAGGCGAAATGGTGGACACATACTCGCTAACTTTGGGGGAGTTTATCTCTCCGCTGACATCTACGCCGTCTAGCCAAACCAAAAAGTGTCCGCCACGATATTCGCTGGCTATGCTTGTTTGAACAAGCATGCGCCTTATAGCCCCTATATCTTGCTTGTCTATGCCTTTTTTTAGCATTTTTAGCGCAATGGCTCTGTAAAAACTGCCGGTACGCACATAAGCAAAGTCTAATTGGTTAGCAAGTTCCTTGCTTATGGTAGATTTTCCGCTGCCGGTTGTGCCGTCTATAGCTATTATCATAAAAACTCCTTTTGGTTACTATATTTTACAACATAAAAAGATGTAATGTAAACTAAATTGCGGCAAAAAATATTTTGCAAGGCAAAAAGCAGCCTACTACTTTGCGCCAAAACTATACAAAATATATCAAAATTGGCGCAACTTGGTGCTAAAAACATTGTCATTTGTTTGCAAACTGCACGCAAAGATTATATAATGTTAGTATGAGTGATACAAATTTTTGGGTTATAGTAAAAAGGCTGTTTTTCTTTATTTTGCTAATTATTCTTACTCCGGTGCTGCTTATAGAAGGCATTGTAACGGCAATAACCAAAGTTATTAGAAAAAAGAAATGGAAAGAAAAGGAGTTAGACGGGCATCGTCTAATTTTGGAGAGCGGCATAACCGACATAGACCTTATGGAAGGCTATATGTTTGAAGATTATCTTAGGGTGTTGTTGTTTTACCAAGGTTACAAGGTTGAACAGACCCAAAAGAGCCGAGATTATGGCGCAGACCTTATCCTTACCGAGCCACAAACTAAGCAGAAAATTGTTGTACAAGCAAAGCGTTACAGCAAGCCCGTTGGCAGCAAGAGTGTGCAAGAAGTGCTTGCGGCAAAGTTGCATTATAAGGCAGAAGATGCATGGGTAATAGCTACGAACACCTTTACTCCACAAGCCGAACTGCTTGCCAAAGAGAACTCAATTAGGCTTATAGACAGGCAAGAACTGATAGAAATGTACAAAAAAGTGCAAGAACAATTTAAAATTGACGGAAACGATGGCACTCTTTATGCGTCCAAGATAACTTTGCAAGAAAAATATCCACATTATATTTAATAATTATATTTTCTGAATAAATTTTTGGTTGTTGTTTTATTTTTGGAGCGTGGGGGCTGGACGCCCCCGGCGTTCCGCCGGGGCTCCCCGCGTGCCGTGCAAGGAAATATTGTCAAGCTCAAAGAAAAATGCATATGCAAAGAACGCGCTAAATAATCATTTGTGCAATACGGCACGCGGGTGCAAGAGGCTGGCACCGCCAGCCTCTTGCTGCGTCCAGCCAAGCAACAGCCATAAATTAACATATATAGGATTACCAATAATCTTATTTTATAATTTTTGTACGACAAAGTTCGGCAAAATAAATCAAAATATAATCTTTTTAAACAAAACTAGACTAAAAAACGCATTTTTTTAGTCTAGCATTATTTTTAATAGTGTTGTATTATGATTTTGCTAGCAAAAATAGAAAAAAAGATTATAGTGCTGATTTATGACGAAGTGTGCCAAATTAAGTCTGGTACGCGCGCGGACAAAAAAGTTGTATGCAAAATTTGTAGACAATGAGTAAATATTCTTGCGGCTGCATAAACTAGCACTAACGGAGAATTTTCATGTTTGAATTTACCCTGTCTTGCCAGCAAAAAAATCAAAAACTAAATGTATATCTTTTTAACTCGTTAAAACCGCAGATAACAAGTTTGGGCGGAATTGTCATTACAGATTGTTGTAGCGGCAAATTAAACATTTGTCTTGCAGTTGAAGATAGCCTAGCCGAGCAAGTGCGTGGCATATTGTTAGACGCCGTGGCCGAGGCCATTGTTTACTATTATAAATTTGACTATCTTTCTAACGAAATTAGCCTAAATATTGCCAACAATTCGGCAAAGGACAGCTTTATACAAGCCCTAGTTGTCTTTGATAAGCAAACCGACATGGACATTATAAAAAAATCCTTAATTTTGCAAAACAAGTTGGTTGTAGATAGCTATTATAGTTTTAGAATGGACGAACTTAAAGAGCGCTGGCAAGCCATTGCAAATGTGGTTATGGATAGCATCCCTGTAATGTTAAAAGACCGCTCTGTGGCAGAACTTACCAGATATTTTTTGGATAGCAGCGGGGTGATACAAAAAGAAGTAAATTTGTATGTAGACGATGAGCGAATAACGCTAGAATTTGGCAACCAAAAGCCACCGCTAGAATACAGTGCAAACGCCGATTACCAAACCGACCTAGTATGCGAAATAATTTCGCTCAGCCCGCAAAAAATAATAATTCACGGCTCGCCCAAAGCAGCAACGCTTCTCGAAAACGCCCTTAGCAGCGTCTTCTACGGCAAAATCTACAGGGCAAACTAACCTAAAGTAGGGCGTGCATTGTAAATTTAAATGAAACTCAATTTTCTCCAGAAAAAATGGGGTATTATGTCTGGCATAACACCTCATTTTTTGTGGTGATTTTTCCTAGACTTTGCACGGCTATGCTAGTTTTTTGCATGGCTGTGGCACTAAACAAAAATTAGTAAATAATTGATAAATTGTAGTAGTACATAGCGTTTTTGCTTTTAAATTTTTCATAAATTAAAAGTTTGTTAATAGTTATGGTTTAAGACTATAATCTTGTTATAATCTTGACATTTTGGCCAAAATGAGTTATAATACAATTGTTAGATGGAGGTGGAAAATGTTTAAAATAAATGAAAAATTGCGTCAAGACATACTTTCCGGCATTCCACAAGGTTATTCCAAATTAAAACAGGCTATTTATATTTACAATCAATTATGTCTAACCACAGAGTATTCTATGCCATATTACATTGATGAAAAAAATGTGCGCGAGTGGTATCAGAACATCGACAATCTGCAACTAATAGATGGCGAAACCAGAAAAGATGTGGTGTGTTTTACATTCAACGCAATTTATATGCAATTATTAATAGATGCTGGCCTAATTGACGAAGAAGAACATAAAAATGTAATTCGCTACAAAAACAACACATTAAGTGCTGTCCACGAGGAGTTGGAGTTAAATATTGATGGCCAAAAATACTGGGTAGACGCAACTAAGGGCGTACTTAGCAATAATGACTTAGTTTATGCAAAATATGACGATATGGCGTCGTTGCAGGGCTGGGAAGTCTATTATGATGATGTTAGGCCAACCAATGAACAATATAAAGCGCTGGAAGATGCCATTAAAGAAGTTAGAAAAGACAATATAGACAAATCTGTTCAAAAGATGAATTATTTAAAGCTAAAAGACCAAGAGTACCACAAACTTCCACTTGAAGACCGTTTAAAACTTTTTGATGAACTAGTATTAGAAACCAAAGGTTATAACATGGGAACTTTTAATTATTTTCTTAGGTTAAAAAGGCTACTTTTGTTTAACGAATGTAGAGCTGCTCAACTTCCCGAGGGGCAAAAAACTGATGTTGTTTTTGCAAAAGATGCAAAAAGCGGGCTTTATAAAATGTATGTTTTTGTAAATCCAAAAGGCTACATAGATGACGAAGGCTATGAAAACTTTGAAACATTACAAATTTTTCAGTATGATATTACCGACAATGGCGTTACAAAACAACCAATAGAAAAAGACGAATTTATGGAGCAAATAAGCACTGGCAAAGTTGTTACGAGAACAGACAGCGCTATAAACAGCAAAACCGAGGCGGATATGCTACTAGTAAAACCTGGCAAAAAAAATTTATCTATACAATATAAAAATAACGACCAGTCGCAAGGCATTAGCGGCTATGTTCGTACAATAATAGCAACAGGACAAAAAATATACTATAATGCAAATATGGAGAGAATTGATGAAAATTAATAGTAGTTTAACAGACCAATTAGTTGGTAAATGTGACAGTTTGTTGCAAGAAAATATCAAAGACCCTAAAAAGGTAGAGTTGTACACGACAATTAAAAATATACTAACTAGTCCTGTTGGAATTGCCAATAACGACTGCGAACTTATGCTAAATATTTTGTTGGATTTAAAGTATACCAAAGATCAAGCATTAAATATAATTAAACAAATACTAAAAGGTTAGTTGCGCAAAAAAGGTGTTATGTCTGACATAATACCTTGTTTTTGTTAATAGGGTTAAAATTTGACGGGTAAAATGAAAAATCTGCTTGACAAAGGTGTGCTGGTGACATATAATATACCTATATTAAGCTAATTAGGCAGTCAGATAAGTAGCCTATGACAACCGCACCACAAGAGAACAAAACCTTTGGCTGGAAGTTTTGCAGGTGTACGGGCATATGTGCAAAACCACTGATTTGCACGCTTATTAATAGTTAAAGAGAGGTCGCTTTTGCGTTTTTCGCTTAGTGGCAAGTAAGGTGGAACCGCGGAATGATATATTTCGTCCTTATGACTAGTAATCATAAGGACGTTTTTTTGTGTATTTTGAGCAATAACAGCGTCGTGGGCGCTTACCGCAACACTCATTTACGCAAAAGTAAACTCGCGTCGCGGCGGCATGTCCGCTCCTTGTTCTTGCACCAAACTACGCAAAAAAACCGAACCCGCCCTCGGTTGTGTACAGGAATTAAGGCACAATAACAGCGTCGCGGGCGCTTACCGCAACACTCATTTACGCAAAAGTAAAATCGCGTCGCGGCGGCATATCCGCTCCTTGTTCTTGCATCAAACTACGCAAAAAAACCGAACCCGCCCTCGGTTGCGTACAGGAATTAAGGTACAATAACAGCGTCGCGGCTATTTCACAAGGCGGTCATAGACCAAACAACAAACAAATAAAAAGGAGAATAAAAATGAGCAAAATAAAAATCAATCTTAAAGGCGAAGTAAAGGAGTTTGAAAAGGGGGTTACAACCGCCGAAATTGCGGCCAGCATCAGTGAGGGTTTGGCACGCATGGCAGTTTGCGGCAAGGTTGGCAAAAATTTGATAGACCTATCTGCCCCCATAACCGAAGACTGCGAACTTGTGATAATTACAAATAAGGACCCAGAGTACATAAAGATTATGCGTCACAGTTGTGCGCATGTTTTGGCGCAGGCTGTTAAGACAATCTATCCAAACGCCCAGCTAACTATTGGCCCAGCAACCGACGAGGGCTACTATTACGATTTTGACTTTAAAAGTCAGGTAACCGAGGGCGACCTTGCCAAGATAGAAGACGAAATGAAGAAGATTATCAAGGCAAATTTTGAGATTAAGCGCAGCGAAATTAGCCGCAGCAAGGCTATTAGCCTAATGAAGGAAGAAAACGAGCCATACAAAGAGCAAATTTTAGAGAGTATTCCAAAGGGCGAAACGGTAACAATTTATTCTCAAGGCGAATTTTTTGACATATGCCGTGGGCCGCACCTAAAAAGTACAGGGCTTATAAAGGCGTTTAAGCTTACAAAAATTGCGGGCGCATATTGGCGTGGAGATAGCAAAAACAAGATGCTTACCCGCATTTACGGTGTCTGCTTTGAAAAAAAGAGCGAAATGGATGCTTATTTTGCCATGCTAGAAGAAGCCAAAAAGCGAGATAACCGCAAACTTGGCAAAGAACTAGAACTTTACGAGATTTTCGACGAGGGCCCGGGCTTTCCGTTTTGGCTGCCAAAGGGCATGGTTTTGCGTAACATTCTAATAGATTTTTGGCGAGAAAAACATCGTGAATATGGCTACAAAGAGATTAGTACGCCAACCATGCTAGACAAAGATTTGTGGATTAGGTCGGGGCATTGGAGTCATTACAGAGAAAATATGTACACCACAACCATAGACGACAAAGAGTTTGCCATTAAGCCTATGAATTGCCCGGGCGGCATGCTTGTTTACGCTAGCAAAATACACAGTTACCGAGATTTGCCCGAGCGTGTGGCAGAGCTTGGTCTTGTGCATAGGCACGAGCTTTCTGGGGCGCTGCATGGACTGATGCGTGTAAGATGCTTTACCCAAGATGATGCCCACATTTTTATGACTCCAGAGCAAATTGAGAGCGAAATTTTAGGCGTTATGAAACTTATTGACGAAGTTTACAGCGTGTTTGGGCTAGAATACACGGTTGAACTTTCAACTAGGCCAGAAAACAGCATGGGCAGTGACGCAGATTGGGAGATGGCTACAAACGCACTGGTTAAGGCACTAAATGCAAGTGGCAAAAAATATATTATTAACGAGGGTGACGGCGCATTCTACGGGCCAAAAATTGACTTTCATGTTAAAGATTGCATAGGCAGAACTTGGCAGTGCGGAACTATTCAGCTAGATTTTCAGTTGCCAGAAAGATTTGAGCTAGAGTACACAGACAGAGATAACAGCAAACGTCGTCCAATTATGTTGCACCGTGTTGTATATGGTGCCATAGAGAGGTTTATCGGCATATTAATAGAGCATTATGCGGGGGCCTTTCCTACATGGCTTGCGCCAGTGCAAGTTAAGGTGCTTAATATCAGCGAAAAGAGCGAAGAATACACAAAAAAAGTTTATGACAAACTTTTTGCCGAGGGCATTAGGGTAGAATCCGACCTAAGAGCCGAAAAAGTGGGCTACAAAATTAGGCAAGCACAGCTAGAAAAAGTGCCTTACATGATAGTTATTGGCGAAAATGAAGAATCTACAAACACAATAAGCGTAAGAACAAGAAAGGGCGAAGAAACAAAAGGTGTAACCTTAGCCGACTTTATATCTCAAATAAAAACCGAAACTGCAACCAAACAAAACTGCCTATAAAAATTTCCTAAACCGCCCGCAACCCCAGAAAATATCGAGTACTATGTCTGGCATAACAGCCAAAAATTGGCATTTTGCCGTACGCCAAAATGAGTATAAATTAAGGAGCAAGAATATTAAAAACGTGTTTAAAAGCGTAATAAACTATTTTAAAGAATGGAACTGGTTTGAATTGTGTTTCATTTTTACCTTTGAAATTGTTTTTATTGTGCTTGGCATTGTTTATAAACAATCGTTTATGTCTTGCTTATACTCAATAACTATACTTATTTGTGCATTTTTGTTGGCAAAGGGTAAGTGGTACGGATATATTTTTGGCGTATTTGGCATGTTGGCGTATTGCTATATGTCGTTTTTGGAGCATTATTGGGCAGAAGCCGTATGGCATTTGGTTGTAACAATTCCTATCTACTTAATCTCAATATTTTCATGGTTTAGACATCAACAAAACAAGGTTGTAAAAATAAGAAAAATTACCAAACTGGAAGTAACGCTTTTCGTTTTAGGATTAGTTATTATGTGCGCTGCCATTTGGATTGTTTTGTGGGCGGTAAACTCGCCGCTTGCATGGTCTAGCGCATTTGCCATAACATTTAGTTTTGCATCCAACTACTTGGCTATGCGTCGCAGCAACGCCGCCTTTGTTGTGTGGTGCTTAGATGATGTGTTTGTTATTGTATTGTGGCTAATTCCAGTAATTAATGGTGAGATTGCACTACTAAATGTTGCTATAACCACATTTGCCTTTTTAATTAATGATATATATGGCGTTATAAATTGGCGTCGCATGAATAAGCAACAACAATTTCAAGACGCCGCTGCCGCACAACTTACAGCCACCGCAGAGCAAACCCCCAGCCAGCTAGAGCCCTAATTTTTTCATCCGCAACCATGTTTTCTGTAAATTTTTATAAACCTATTGAAATTTGGAAATTTGTGTGTTATATTATTTTTACAAACACAAATTGCAAAGTTTAATTTAAGGAGAAAAAACTGTGGAAAATAAAGAAAAAGAGTACAAAGAGATTGTAGACGGTTTAGTTAATGAGTGCAAGGATTTAATTGTAGATGCACATGTTAAAGCGATGCTAATTAGCCCGCTAAAAAATGCACGCCAAAATGTAATAAACATTGTATCTGAGGTACATAGCAACAATTTACTAGAACAGCCAGATTTTGACCCCTCTGCAAAGTTTAAAGAAATTAAAGAAGCCCTAAATGAAGGCTACAAATATCTAAAAAGTCACACAAAAGACCGCGACCACGGCACACCTACCCAAGCATTGCATTATGCTTGCACAACGTGGCTTTCTCAATGTTTAAGTATAGGCACAAGAATAGCGGGATATTTAGACGACACCAATAAGTTTTACAACCCAGAACTTGCAAAACTAGTAACTAAGACATTTGACCATAGCGATATTATACCTAAAATGCGAGATGCTGAAATGGTTGTAAGTAATCTTGACGACGAGGGGTATGCATTAATGCTTATTCCAACAATAGAAAGGCTAGAAAATGCTGCCAATAAGGCTAAAGATAAAGATTTTCGCAATCAAATATGTGCATATGCTTATGGATTATTGCTTGGTACTTTAGTAACGCCTGGCCGTAACAGTTTGAGTGTAATGAATGATTTAGAAGTAATTGCAAATTCGCTAAACCCAGAAGGCGAAAAAGACCCAGTTCAGCCCGGAGATGAAGACTAGAATTGTTAGGTTTTACTAGTTTAGCCCAACGCAAAGAATAAAAATTTAGGCAAAAATAAAAAAATTTTTGTAAAAAAGATTGACAATTTGCAAATTATGGGCTATTATACTCGTGCTAAAAAAAGAGAAGTTCCACTTCCGCCAACCGAATGAAACATTTTTGTTGGCCATAAAAAGTTATAATATAATCGCCAAATTTGGCGCTAAAATACTTTTTGTGGGGACGCTCTTAATGGCAAACCCACATTTTATTTTGCTAAAAAGCAACAAAAAGGAGAGTAAGTGGCAAAAAAGCAAGAGCATCAAATTAATTCCGACATAAAGGACGCACAAATTAGGCTAGTAGGTGCAAACGGAGAACAATTTGGCATTATGTCTGCCAAAGAGGCAAACGCCTTGGCCGACGAGCAGGGCTTAGACCTTGTAAAAATCTCGCCAAACGCCGTTCCGCCAGTTTGCAAACTAATGGACTACGGCAAATTTATGTTCGACAAGCAAAAAAAAGAAAAGGAGCAACGTAAAAACCAAAAAATTAGCGAGCTTAAAGAAGTGCAATTGTCTATGACAATAGAACTCCACGACATGCAGACCAAGGCTAAAAATGCTATCAGATTTTTGTCGGCAGGAAACAAGGTTAAGGTTGCACTTTGGATGCGTGGCCGTCAGCAAGCCTACTGGGCTAGGGGCGTAGAAATTTGCAATTCTTTCTTTGAAATGCTTAGCGAATACGGTGTGAAGGGAAAAGAGCCAAAAGTTGAGGGCCGCAATGTTATTATGATAGTTGCCCCAATAACAAAAAAATAAAAAAATAAGGAGAAATAAATTATGCCAAAGCAAAGAAACAGCAGTGCCGCAAAAAAGAGATTTGTTACACTAAAAAGCGGCAAAATTAAAAGATGGCGTCAGAATAAACGCCACTTATTAAACGGTAAGGAAACAGCGCGCAAGCGCAACGCAAGACGCACTATATATGTGTCTACTGCACAAGATAAAACTATAAAAACCCTAGTAGGCAAACAAGGTTAAGGGAGGAAATTATGAGAATTAAAAGAGGCGTTAATGCAAATAAAAAACGAGTAAAAATTCATAAGGCTAGCAAAGGTTATTGGGGCGCTAAGCACCGTGAGTTCCGCATTGCACGCGAAGCTGTTATGCGTAGCGAACAGTATGCATATGTTGGCCGCAAAAACAAAAAGAGAGATTTTAGAAAACTTTGGATAGCACGTATAAATGCAGCAGCCCGAGCTTATGACCTTTCTTACAGCAAACTTATGCACGGTTTAAAAGCTAGCGGCATAGAACTTAACCGTAAAGTGCTTGCCGACTTAGCAGTTACCGACAAAGCTGCTTTTGCCGAGCTTTGCGCAAAAGCTAAACAAAAAATCTAGGCTAATAAGCAATATTATTTGCAAAATATTTATGGCAGTTTTATTTGGTAAAGCTGCCTTTTTTTATATTTATCTATTTTAAATATTTTATTGTAACAATTGTAATTTGCTTGCCAAGGGCAGGGGAAAAATGTTAGTATTATTAGCGAAAGATTATTTTAGGAGAATTTTTATTATGAGTGGACACTCTAAATGGCACAATATTCAAGCCACAAAAAATAAAGCAGATGCCGCAAGAGGCAAAATTTTTACTAAAATAGGTCGTGAAATTGCCGTTGCCGTCAAACTTGGAGGGGGCGACCCTAACACCAATAGCAAACTTTACGATGTAATTCAAAAAGCTAAGCAAAACAACATGCCAAATGACAACATCACCCGTAGCATAAAAAAGGCCATGGGTGAGGGCAGTTCTGCTAACTACGACGCCATTACTTACGAGGGTTATGGGCCTCACGGCGTGGCTTTTATTGTGGAATGTTTAACCGACAACCGCAATCGTTCGGCCGCCGATGTTAGGCATTTGTTCGACAAGCACGGCGGGAACCTTGGCTCTACCGGCAGTGTTACCTTTATGTTTAATCACAACGCCGTTATTGTTGTTCCGTCTAGTGGGCTTTCCGAAGACGACGTAATGCTGGCGGCGCTAGATGCTGGCGCAGACGATGTTCAGGTAGAAGACGACAGCTTTGTAGTCTTTGCCACGCCAGACAAGTTACACGCTATTTGTAAGGCGTTTGAAACTGCGGGTATTCCGGTAGAAAGCAGCGAAGTTATGTACATTGCAACCAACACTCAATCTCTAGACGAGTCCGCCGCAGAGAGCGTGCAAAAACTTATTGACGCACTAGAAGATTTGGATGATGTGCAGAATGTGTACACTAACCTCGAGTAGTTTTGCAATATTTTGGCTGCAATGCTGCGTCAATTGGCCGTACGCTTCGTTCATTTACGACTTAGTAAAATCACTTCAGCGTACTTACCCAATTTTCTTGCCTATCAGCCAAACTATTGCAAAACTACCCGTTTATTAGCGGATGGTAGGTAGTTTTTTGGGGTTTTGGCTGCAATGCTGCGTCAATTGGCCGTACGCTTCGTTCATTTTCGTCGGTACCAACGCCTCGTCGTCGGGTGGCCTAAAAGGCAACCCTTGGTGCTTGGCGAGGCACCTCCTCTCCCAACAAATTTTTTATAAAATCTTTGTTGGGTACCCAAAATCACTTCAGCGTACTTACCCAATTTTCTTGCCTATCAGCCAAACTATTGCAAAACTACCCGTTTATTAGCGGATGGTAGGTAGTTTTTTGGGTTTTGGCCAAATTACAGCACCATATACTCTTTTCGAGCATGTGAACAAATTAATATTGAAAATATATAAATTGGAGAATATCATGGATAATACAAAATATATTGGTAAAATAGTTAATGTGGTTATGGACAGGCCCTTGGGAAGCAGGCATCCTAAACATGGGTTTATTTATCCTGTAAATTATGGGTATATTCCGGGCACGGTTTCGGGAGACGGCGAGGAACTTGACGCTTATGTTTTGGGCGAGCACAGCCCGCTAGAAAACTTTACTGGTGTGGTTGTTGCAATTATTCATAGAACCAATGATAATGATGACAAGCTTGTTGTTATGAAAAAGGGCAGAAATTACACCGACGACCAAATCCGTGCACTAACAGAGTTTCAAGAACAATATTTTGAGTCGGTAATCTGGCGAGGTCAAAGCACAAATCAAAATCGATTATAGGTTAAATTTATCTAAATACCGCAAGGTTTGCCGTTTGGGGTAGGGCTTGCAGTTTTTTAAAAAATTTGAAAATTTTTTTATATTTGTTTGCTATTAAGGTTTATGTTTGATATAATATTCTTGTTATAAATTGATAACATTTTTGTTATTTATTGGTTCATAACACTGGGAGAATTATGAAAAATTTTGAAATTTCAGCCGATAGTACTTGCGATTTGTATGCTGACGAGGCTAAAAAGTTAGGCGTATTTATTGCGCATTTAGACTTTGTTGTAACCAGCGGCGGCAATATGATAGAATACAAAGATGACTTTAAAGAGATGCAAGAATATAAAAATTTCTACAACTTATTGCGTTCGGGTGCTAGTAGCAAAACAAGCATATTAAACGTGCAGGCTCATATAGATTTGTTTACCAAAATGGCTAAAAAGGGCATCAAAAATGCCATACATTTTAGTCAGGGTAGGGGGCTTAGCCCAACTGTAGACAACGCAAACGCCGCAATAGAGGAAGTTAAAAAAGAATATCCAGATATAAACTACATTGCAATAGACAGCAACACAACAACTATCGGCGAGGGAATACTTGTTAAAGAGGCTTGCAGATGTCGCGACGAAGGCAAGTCTATGCAAGAGACCATAGACTATATAAACGACATAAAAGACAAACTTCAGCACATGATTGTGGTGGACGACCTGCAATTTTTAAAGCGTGGCGGCCGCATAAGCAGTATGCAAGCCACTTTTGGCACGCTTTTGCAAGTTAAACCAATTGTCGAAATGAGCCGAGAGGGCAAATTAGAGGTTGTCCGCAAGGAGCGTGGCTTTAAAAAGGCGCTAAAGAGTGTGGTTGCCGAGGCAAAAACTTACACGCACACAAGTAAGCTTGGCGTAGTTGTGCATACCGACAACGAGCCAGCAGCAAAAGAACTAGCCGACATGTTAGAAGAAGCCCTTGGTTACAGACCAGAAATTAGAATAATGGGGCCTATTGTAGGCACTCATGTTGGGCCAAATTCGGTGGCTTTTGCATTTGTTTCTAACGAAAGCAGACCTTTTTAGGTCTGGTTTTGCGTTTTAAAAATTTGTCTTATTAAAATAATATAAGCTGACAAAAAAATTAAAATGTAGCAACAAAATTTGTTGTTTACATTTTCTGCACAAACACTGCTATTTAGTTCAGCTTGGAGAATTTATGAATTTTTATTATATTACAGCATGTGTATTTGGCGGGCTACTACTGCTAGGTGTACTGCTTTATACATACAAAATACATTTTTGGAAATACGGCAAGCGCAAGCAAAAGCCAAATCCGCCTAGTCCGCAAGACAAGCGCTACGCAATACTAATTCCGGCAAGAGATGAAAGCAAGGTTATTGGCGAGCTGTTAGATAGCATTGCGGCAAACTCCTATAACCAGCAAAATTTGCACACCTATGTAATGGTTAGTAGAGAGGACGACCCAACCATAGAAATCTGCAAAAATTATGCCAACACAACTTGCTGGTGCATAGACAAGCCAACCAAAAGCAAGGGCGATGTACTAAGCCAGCTTGTTACTAGGCTGTATTCGGCGGGCGAAAGGTTTGACGGCTACTATATTTTTGACGCCGACAATGTGCTGCTACCCAACTTTATAGAGCTTACGCATAATGCCTTGCAAAACGGCAACGATGTTGTGCTTGGAGCTAGGCTAAACAAGCGTCCGTCTGCACGGGCAACAATTTGTGGCAGCACCCTAACATGGACATATCTTAACACTTTAAACAACAAGTGCCGCAGCGAAAACGGGCAGAATATTTTAGTTCAGGGCAGTCCGTTGCTGGTTAGTAAGACAATTATTGAAGATTTTTGGCACGGCAACTGGCCACTCTGCAGCCTAACCGAAGATTACGAGCTTGGTTTTGTGTGTTCGCTAAACAATTTTAAAAGTTATTATTGTGAGGACGCCAAAGCCTATGACGAGCAGCCAGACACTTACAGCAGCAGTGCTAAGCAGCGTCTTAGGTGGATTAAGGGTCATAATCAGGTAGATTTTAAGTACTTGGCAAAGTTTAGACGCACCAAGTGCAAATACAACAGTGGCATATATAAGTATGACGCAATGTGTTCGCTAATGGCGCCCATAATCATTTTGGTTGCCGCCATACTTTTTAGTTTGTTTTCGGTTGTGTGTGCAATAGTCTTTGGCTGCATGGGCAATCCGCTGTGGCAAGAGGCCTTAATGGGCTTTGTGTTTACATTATTTGGCATTTACGCTTTGCTGGGGCTTTGGACGGCCTTTGGCATTTGGATAGACAAAGATATACTAAACCTAAACATTTGGCAGCGCATTGGCGCATGCTTTGTTGTTCCATTCTTTTTTGCAAGTTATCTGCCAATTTACATTAAGTCGTTTTTTATAAAAGATGTAATATGGAAGAAAGTTGACCATCATCAATGCGTAAAAGACCAAAAAAAAGAAGGCTAGCAAGTAGCAAGCGTATAAAATTTTTGCAATTTTTTAGCTGTAAGACCAATTTTGGTCTTATTTTTTTGGCAAAGCGATAATCTGTTTGACTTTTACAAGATAAATATTATATTATTACATTAGGGAGAATTTAAAAACATGATTATTTTGGGCTTTGACCCCGGATACGCTATTGTGGGCTATGGCGTGATAGAAAAAAGCCGCACTGGAAAGTGTATTCCGCTAGATTACGGAGCAATTACCACGCCAAAAGAGAGGCGCTTTCCGGACAGACTTGCCGCAATCGCCGAGGGAGTAAATGCGCTAATAGAAAAGTACAAGCCCGATGCTATTAGCGTGGAAGAATTGTTTTTTAACACAAACATAACCACTGGCATAAAAGTTGCCGAAGCCCGAGGGGTAATTATAGCAACAGCCGTCAAAAAAGTGCCAGAGTTGTACGAGTACACGCCGCTGCAAATTAAGCAAGCGCTAACCGGAAACGGCAGGGCAACCAAGCATCAAATGGAATACATGACCATGCAAATGCTAGGGCTAAAAAAGCCGCCAAAGCCAGACGATGCCGCCGATGCCTTGGCAGCCGCCTTAACCCACGCTCAAACCAATCTGCGCCTAGTGGACGCCAAAATGAACTAAAACCTTGGCGTTTAACAAAATGTTTAAGTACTAAAAAGCAAATAAACAAAAAGGAGGTTTTTTAATTAGTTTTTTAGATAAATAAGCCGCGAGGATTTGGAAAGGAGTTTATAAGCCTAAATAACCGCACCAAAACAAAGCGGCGAGTGCAATATTTACTAAACTAATTGAAAAAATATATGATCTATTCTGTAACAGGCATACCAACTATGATAGACGAAAATACACTTGCAATAAATAGCGGTGCTGTGGCGTTTGAAGTGGTTGCTAGCACAAACACAGTCTATCAGCTTGCCGGCAAAACCGAAAGTGTTACCCTGCTAACATATTTATTTGTTCGTGAAGATGACATGAAGCTGTATGGCTTTTTAAATCAAAACGAAAAGTCGCTATTTTTAAACCTAATATCGGTGTCGGGTATAGGCCCCAAAATGGCAATTACTATACTTAGCGGAATAACTAGCCAAAACTTGGCGGTGGCAATTTCTACCGGAGATGTAAAGCTGCTTAGCAGCATAAAAGGTCTTGGAAAAAAGACTGCCGAACGCATAGCACTAGAACTTAAAGACAGACTTGGCGACATGGGTCTTACAGCGGGGGCAGGCACGGCTACCGCAAATACAAGCCTTACTCTCGCTAGCCCAGAAGCGCTTGACGCCCTAGAAACTTTGGTTTTGCTAGGCGTAAACAAAACCGAGGCAACCGCAGCAATTAAGCAAGTTGCCGCAGACGGCATGAGTGCTGAGGAGATTGTAAAAAAAGCTATAACCAAAGTCTAAAATTTTTTGCTTTTTTGCAGATAATACGCTCTAAGCAACATTTTGGGGCGGCATTTAGGCTAACTAAACTCCCTTTTAAAGCTTCGCTGCTCACTTATCTCCATTAAAAATCAAGAAATTTTGGGCAATAATAGTGCAGCCAAACTAATGCAAATTTACAAATTCTTGCATTTTGCGTATATATTACGCAGCCGATTGTGGATTAGGTGGCGGGCGAAAATACAAAATATTTTAAAGGAATTAGAGTATGTTTGACGATTCAGAAGAATTTGACGAAAGATTTATTTCTAGCAGCAAGTTAGACGAAGACGAAATTGTCGAGAATGTTTTGCGTCCACGGGTTATGGCCGATTACATTGGTCAAAATCAGGTTAAGGACAATCTGCTTGTTTACATTAAGGCTGCAAAAAAACGTGGCGAGGCTTTGGACCACTGTCTTTTGTACGGGCCTCCGGGGCTTGGCAAAACAACGCTTGCTGCCGTTATTGCAAACGAGCTTGATGTGCAGATAAAAATTACCAGCGGCCCGGCGATAGAAAAACCAAGCGACCTTGTGGCGCTGCTTACAAATTTAAACCCAAACGACGTGCTTTTTATTGACGAAATTCATAGGCTTAACCACAACGTGGAGGAGATATTGTATCCTGCAATGGAAGATTATGCGCTAGACTTTATGATTGGCAAAGGGCCGTCTGCACGCAGCATGCGTATAAATTTGCCTAAATTTACCCTAATTGGGGCAACAACAAAGGCTGGAATGCTAGCAAGCCCGCTAAGAGATAGATTTGGCGTAATGTGCAGGCTAGAGCTGTATTCGCCAGAAGAACTTGCTAAAATCGGCAAGCGTTCGGCCAAAATTTTGGGCATAGATATAGACGATGCGTCGGCTACCGAGATAGCCAAACGTAGCAGAGGCACGCCGCGCATAATAAATAGGCTGCTAAAGCGAGTGCGAGATTATGCTGAAGTGCTTGGCGGTGGAAAAATTACCCTAGAAATTACAAAACTGGCATTGCAAAAAATGGATATAGACGAGCTTGGGCTAGACATTATCGACCGCAGACTGCTAATTGCCATGATAGACAAGTTTGGCGGCAAACCAGTTGGGCTAGACACACTAAGTGCGGCAACTGGCGAAGAAGCCGGCACTATAGAAGATGTATACGAGCCATATTTATTGCAACTGGGCTTTATTAGCCGCACTCCACGTGGCAGAATTCCGCTAGCCCCCGCTTATAAGCATCTAAACCGCCCATTTGCCGGCGACTAGGTAGGCAAAATTTACAAAAATTAATTTATTTAATATTGCTAATAAAAAGGATAGTGTTTGCTAATGAAGACGAGCGATTTTTACTACAATTTGCCGCAGGAACTTATTGCTCAAACTCCGCTAGAGCCTAGGGATAGTTCTAGGCTACTTGTGTTTGACCGCAAAAGTGGCAAAATAGAGCATAAGCATTTTTATGATATTGTAGATTATCTTACGGCAAATGATGTCTTGGTTGTAAACAACACTAGGGTTATTCCAGCAAGAATTTACGGTCATAAGCAGACAGGGGCAAAGGTAGAAGTTCTGCTTTTGCGGCGTTTAGATTTGCTTTGTTACGAGGCGTTACTTAAGCCCGCCAAAAAATTTCCGGTTGGCACAGAGATAACTTTTAGCGACAATCTGCATGCAAAAATTATCGGCAATGTAGAAGATATTGGCGGCAGGATTATAGAGTTTAGTGTAGCTAGTGGCACACTAGAAGAACAGTTAGACAAGCTTGGCGAGATGCCGTTGCCGCCGTATATAAAAAGCAAACTAAAAGACAAAGAGCGTTATCAAACGGTATATAACAAAGTAAAAGGGTCTAGCGCTGCACCTACGGCGGGGCTGCACTTTACTAACGAGCTATTAGCTAAAATTAAGTCAAAGGGCGTAGAAATTTTTGAAGTGACCCTAGACGTTGGTCTTGGCACTTTTAGGCCAGTGCAAGTAGAAGACATAGAAAGTCATAAGATGCACAGCGAGCATATTTGCATAACAAAAAGCGTGGCAGACAGCCTAAATGCGGCAAAGGCGGCGGGCAAGCGAATAATTGCTGTTGGCACAACCAGCGTCCGTACCCTAGAGAGCATGACGGACAGCAGCGGCAAGTTGCAAGCGGGCAGCCAAGACACAAGCATATTTATTTATCCCGGCTACAAATTTAAGTTTACGGGCGGACTAATTACAAACTTTCATTTGCCAGAAAGTACGCTAATTATGCTGGTTTCTGCCTTTGTTGGCAGCAGAGATACCACCTTAGATATTTACAACACTGCCGTGGCAGAAAAGTACAGATTTTTTTCGTTTGGCGACAGTATGTTAATATTATAAAAAGTTGCGCAAACCCAGAATTTATGGGGTATTATGTCTGGCATAATAGCTAAAATTTGTCACAAAAATTGTAGTAAGTACAAAATATAGCAAAAAGAGAAAATTATGAAACACAATCCAAATTTTGAATTTAAAGTTAAGGTAAAGTCTGCCGAGTGCTTTGCCAGAATTGGCGAGCTTAAAACTCCGCATGGCGTTATAGAAACGCCCGTTTTTATGCCGGTTGGCACACGTGCTACTGTAAAGGCGGTAGAGCCTAGGGAGTTAGAAAATGACGTGCATGCCCAAATAATTTTGTCCAATACCTATCACTGTTATTTGCGTCCGGGCGCCGAACTGGTAGAAAAAGCGGGTGGTTTGCATAAGTTTATGAACTGGAATAAGCCTATTTTATCCGACAGCGGTGGGTTTCAGGTGTTTAGCCTATCGGAGTTAAACAAAATTACCGAAGATGGCGTTGAGTTTAAAAGTCATTTGGACGGCACAAAGCATTTCTTTTCGCCCGAAAAATCTATAGAAATACAAAATAAACTTGGCGCCGACATAATTATGGCCTTTGACGAGTGCAGCAACTATGGGGTAAGTTACGAGTACGCTAGGCAAGCGCTAGACCGCACCGAGCGTTGGCTAGATAGGTGCGTAAAATATCACAAAAAGCCAAATCAGATGCTGTTTCCGATAGTGCAAGGCAACTTTTTTGAAGATTTGCGTTTGCGTGCACTACAAAAAGTGTCAAAAGTGGCGGACGTTGGGTTTTCTATTGGCGGGCTAAGTGTTGGCGAGCCTAAGGAACTTATGTACAAGCTAATGGATACCATGGCGCCACATTATCCGCAAGATAAGGCTAGGTATTTAATGGGCGTGGGTAGCCCAGACTGCTTGGTTGAGGGTGTAATTAGGGGTATAGATATGTTTGACTGCGTGCTGCCTACCCGAATTGCGCGAAACGGCACGGCATTTACCAGCACTGGCAAAGTGGTTATAAAAAATGCAGCCTACAAAGAGAGTTTTGAGCCGCTAGATTCCGAGTGCGACTGCTACTGCTGTAAAAATTTTACCAAGGCTTATTTAAGGCACTTGTTTAATGTCGACGAAATTCTGGGCGCGCAACTATTGAGCATTCATAATCTGCGATACCTAACGCATTTAATGGAAGATATAAAGCTTGCCATAAAAGAAAACCGTCTGCTTGCTTTTAGAGAAGAATTTTACAAAAAAACTGGCTACGACAAGTAGTGTTATTAAAAATTTGCAGCTAAAAACGCTTAATTATTGCTAAAATTTTTGGTCAAAATCGGCAAAATTTGATAATTTTACAAATAAGTTTTGCTAAAAGTTACAAAAACTAAACAAATTTGTTTGCATTGTGGCTATAAAAATGATATAATCGCCACTAATAAAGGAGAAAACTATGTACAATTTTTTACTTGACTCAGCAGAAAACACCAGCACATCAACTGGCAGTTATTGGTGGGTTTATCTAATTTTAATAGTGCTTATACTTGTTATGCTAATTGTTCCGTCAATTACTCAGCGTAAGCGCACAAAAGAATATACCAACATGATAGACAATGTTGGCGTAGGCGACACCGTACGCACTGTCGGCGGCGTTATTGGCAGAATTGTCAAAATTAACGAAAAAGACGGCTTCAAAACAATAATTTTGGAAACAGGCGCACGCGAGAGCAAAACAACCATGGAGTTTGATATTGCAAGTATTGGTGTGGTGTTAAAAAGCACAAAGCAAGCAGCAGAGCAAACCAAAACAGAAGAACCTGCACCAGCAACTGCCGAAAGCGCAGAAAAGGCGGAAACCACCGAGGGAACAACAGCTACCAATTTAGAGGCTGCTGTGCCTGACAAAACCAAAACAGATAGCAAAAAGTCTGCATCAAAAACATCTAAAAAATCTAGCAAAAAATAGGTTTTTGCCGCAAATTTGCTAAGCGATTGTTTATGCAAATTCTTAATTTTTTATGCAAGTTAGGCTATAAATTAATAGTCTAACTTTTTTATTTAGTTTATTATACAAAACTTTTTTTGTTTATAAAAACATGCAAAAGATTTTTGTTGCAACCATTGTTTTTTGTGGCAAAACTAACATATTTTTTGGCAAAAGTTATATTTTGGCGGGCATGGTGCATAAAAATTAGCAAAGGGAGATTTTTTTATGAGAGTAGCATCAGCCAAAGCAAAATCTAAAACTGTAAATAGCAATTTTTTTCAGTTTATAAAGGGGCTAATTGTGTCACTGATTATAACTTTTGCGGCAATAATTATTTTTGCGCTAATTATTAAGTGGGCAAACTTATCTGACAGCGTCATTACGCCAGTTAATCTTGTAATTAAGGCTATTGCGATAGCTTTTGGTACCATAATTTTTGCAAAAAGCGGCACTGGTGGGCTTAAAAAAGGCTTAATTTTTGCAGTAAGCTACATTACTCTTGCCTTTGTGGTATTTAGTGCCTTGTCTGGCGCGTTTAGTATTGGCATTAGTCTGCTATTAGATTATGTTTTTGGCGCAGTAGTTGGGGCTGTAGTTGGCATAATTAAGGTAAATAGAAAAAAGAGTGTATAGCCGCCGCCGTTTAAACTCTTATTTTATAAAAGCTAAGGCTGTAAGCTTATAGAAAGATTATAAATATTATGCTTAAACGCTAAAAAGTGGCAAGTAAAATGTATACTTGCTATTTTTTTGGCTTAATTTGGCTATAATTTGCTTGCAAAAAGTGCAATAATTTTAAAAAAAGGATTGACCAAGTGGGTTTAAGTATTGTATAATTGCTGCGTAACAAAATAAAATAAGGACTAGCAAAATGAAATCTAGAAAGTCTAACAAAAGTGCTATTATTGTTGTATTTACAATAATTATTGCTATAGCCGCTATATTTAGCTTTGTTCCGATGAAGTTTGGAGGCACCACCTATACTGGCGTATGGGGCGCAATAAATATGTCTAGCGACATTTATAGTGGTGTTTATGGCGAATACTACATAAGTGGTGACGCCACAGAAAGCCAAATTACTAGCAGTATGGCAAAAATTAAATCGGTATTGCAAGAAGAAGGTTATCAGTCTTGCAGCGTGCAGAGCATCAACGGCGAAAAAATCAGGGTAGAAATTGGCTATCCTCAAACAGTCACTAATACTTTGCAGTCGGCGTATACTTTGCTAACTAATGTTGCCGTGGGCAGTTTTGAGTTTAGGTCGGCTTCTTCTGGTACAGACTATGTGGCAGTAACCAGCGCAGACCATATCAAAAAAATGTCCATTGCCGATTATAATGGCACTACCTATTTGGTTATAAAGTTTAATTCTGACGGAGAAAAGAAATTTGAAGAGCTATGCACAGCTAGCACTACCATATATGTTTATATGGGGGATAGTATGCAGACAAGCTTTACGGCGTCTAGTATAACAGATTACTCGCAAATGCAGCTTAGTATAACCGATTACACTTCTGCACATGACTTTTATTTAAAAGCTATGCTTGGTTCCATTTCTATCACGTTAGACAGCGACACAAAGGTTATAAACACCATGACCAGCAGGTTAGGGCTTGGCATAACTGAAGGCGCTAGCGTTCTTTTGTGGGTTATGGTTGGGCTAATTGCTGCAACAATAATCTTTGGGCTTGCTTATTTGTATGCAAAATATCGCATTGTTGCAATACTAATTATGCCGCTACTAATGCTAGATGCAATTATTGCTTGTTGGATTTTTGCTGGCGTAAGTTCGGTAGAATTTAGTTTTTCTTCCTTGATTGCTATTTTAATAGGTCTTTCTATCTTATTTTGTGGAACTCTTGGCTATTTTGGCAGAATTGCAGAGGAATACGCTTTGGGCAAAACCATTGCAGCCAGTATAGAAGCAGGCACAAAAAGGGCCAGACCTGCATTACTGATTGTAAATGCGCTTTTGCTTGTAATTTGTTTTGTATTATTTTTGCTAATTAAGGGCGAAATTGCCTCGGCTTGCTTAGTATTAACTGTTTGCAGTGGTCTAAACATTTTAACAAATGTAGTTTTGCTACCTTGGTTTGTAAGTTTGTTTGCGGCGTCTAACATGCGCCAGCAAGGCAAGCCTTTTGGGTTAAAGCAGCCAAAACAGGAGGTGCAAAATGGCTAAACAAAAAAAATATCCACTTTTGTGGCTGACAATTGTAAGCCTAGTTGTGCTTGTTGTTTCGGTAGTTGTTGTGGCTGTTTGCGGCGTTAAAACATCTATCGAAATTGGTGGCGGCAGCCAGATTGAGGTTTGTCTTACATATGAGGAATCTAGCGATGTAAATGTCGACAAATTGAGCGACGCAGATAACACTACAAATTTTGTTAGCAAAATTAAAAAAGTTCTTGCTAATCATAACGCAAGTATAGACAGTTACTTTTTACAAGATAATCTTACAGATACTTATTTGATAGTAAGAATTGCCAAAACTGATATTAAAGGCGCCGATACCATTTCGGCAGAGATTTCCGAGGCACTTAACATATCTGCCGACCGCGTTAGCGATGTGCAGACACTAAAAAGTTATTTTTCTAGCAGTATTTTGCTATACATTGGGCTAGGAATACTATGCGCAATAGTTATTTTATTTTTTGTCGGGTGGCTGCGCTATGGACTTATGGCTGGCATATCTTTGCCGTTTGCATTTTTGTACAACATAATTATTAGTTTGGCGGTGCTGTTTGCAATAAGAGTTCAATTTTCTATGATTAGTTTAATTGCATGCTTAGTGCTATCTATTTTGAGTACTTATGCCTTTGCATTTGTGCTAGAAAGAGTTAGAGAAAACAGAAAGTCTTCTGCCTATGCCGATTATACTGCCGAGGAACATTTTATGCTTGCATACTTTAAAAATAAGAGCGTAATATTTATTGCTGTTGTGCTTGCAGTGGCTTGCATTGCGCTTATATTTGTGCCAATAAACTATGTAAGGCTTGCGGCTGTTAGCAGTTTAATAGCGCTATTAGTTTCGGCTTACACCTATATGCTTATGGCACCGGCACTACATTGCTACTTGCTAGAAATTAGTAGTTTGGCGCCAAAAAAGAACAAGGCGGCAAAACAGCCTAAAAAGGCAAAAGAGAACCTTTCTAGCACTTATGGCGATGCTAGCGGCGCAGATGAATAGCCTAAAAATACAACAGAATACTGGCCCAAGAAAATTATTTTCTTTGGGTCATTTTTTTGGATTTACTATTAGTTTAAAAATGTTATAAAGAATAGAAAAATGAGCCTAGGCTATGTGTGCCGATGGCAGAGAAGGATTATATTTTTATGAGTAAACAGATTGACCAAAGATTTATTGAATATATAAAAGGGCTTGGCATACAAGAGGAAAACTTAAATAGTTATTTGCATCCAAAACTTTCGGATATGCTAGACCCTATGAACTTGCATGGCATGGCGGCAGCCTGCGAAAAAATTAAAGCCGCAATAAAAGATAACAAAAATATACTTGTATTTGGCGACTACGACTGTGACGGCATATCAGCTGCAAGCATTATGCTTTTACATCTAAAAAGTTTGGGCGCAAAAGTGGATGCATTTATTCCTAGTAGGTTTGACGACGGTTATGGGCTTAGCAAGGACACAATCGATGAGCTTTGCCGGCTGGGCAAGCCTGACCTGCTTATTACTGTAGACCTTGGAATTACGGCAGTTACCGAGGTTGAAATATTAAAGGAGCGGGGCATAGATGTAATTGTAACCGATCATCACGAGCCGATAAATATATTGCCAGATTGCATTGTAATTGACGCAAAAATTGCTGGGCAAAGCTATGGTTTTGACGGGCTTTGCGGTGCTGGGGTAGCGCTAAAATTGGTAGAGGCGCTAAGCGGCAGGCAGGCGACGTACAATTATTTGGATATTTGCGCCATTGCAACCATAGGCGACATAGTTCCGCTAATTAGCGAAAATAGGGTAATTGCCAAACTTGGGCTGCAAAAAATTAACGAGGGCAAGTGCTTAGAGAGCATAAAGTATATGATGCAAATGCTGGGGCTTTCTAACTTAACTAGCGAAGATGTAAGTTACAGACTTGTTCCACGGCTAAATGCTAGCGGGCGCATGGACAACGGCAAAAAGGTGCTAGATTTTTTGATAGCAACTGATAATTTGCCAGAACTATACGGCGAACTAGAAAAGGACAACGTAAAACGGCTTCAAGAAATTAGTGACGGCAACGCAAAAATAAACGAAGAATTAATGAGCATAAACCTTAACGACAGTCCGGCGCTGCTTGTTTGCGGAGATTTTCATCAAGGCGTGCTTGGCATACTTGCTAGCCGCGTCTGTCACGATTACAACCGCCCTGCCATTATTTTTACCAAAACGCAAGAGGGAACACTAAAAGGCAGTGGTCGCAGTTTAGACAGCATTAATATACATTCCATTATAAGCGAGCTTTCTTCACTTTGCTTGCGGTTTGGCGGGCATAAAATGGCAATTGGCGTAGAACTTTTGGAGGAAAATTTTGCCGAGTTTAAGCAAAAGTTTTTGGAAAAGTTAGCGGGGCTTACCACTGTTGAATATTATCAGGTTGAACAAAAATTTGATATAGAAATTAGCGAGCAAGACATAAACCCTAATTTTGTAAGTCAGCTTAGTTTGCTAGAGCCGTTTGGCTGCTGCAACGAAAGACCTATTTTTGGGCTTGTAACTGGCGCCCTTGTGTGTGAGCAGATGAAGGGCAAAAACTACAAACATTACAAACTTCACACCACTAGCGGCAAGCAGATTTTGGCGTTTAATGGCTACAATTTGATAGAACTTTTGCGCAACAACTGTCAAAAACTGCTTTTTGTAGACCTAGAGCAAAGCGAATTTAAGGGCAAAATGTACACCAGTTGCAAACTTAGGGGCTGTAAATTTTTAGGCGAACAATTTACATTTAACTCTAAGGCGGCAGACGCGGCCAGTCTGCTTAACAAATATATATCTGTAATAAACACAAATGGCAATTTAAGCTGCGTGCATTTAAGCGAACAGTGGCTTATAGAAAAGGCCGAAAACTTGGCTAAAAATAGTTACGGCACTGTTATTGTGTGTCAATCTCAAAAGGTGCTAAGTAGGCTGCTTGCCAGTAGCATTATTAAAAATAATTATGTGGTTAGCAGCACCCTTCCTGCAAATAAACAAAACTGCATTTTGCTTTGCAGCAGAGGTTTGCAAGAGCAGCAAAGTGGCTACAACAACTACATTTATTTTAGAAGTCAGATTAAAAATGAGCATTATTTATTTGACCAAACCAAGCAAGTTTTTGACTGCAGTTTGTTTGGGCAGCGTCAGTTTGTGGATACCGACAGGCTTACCATGGCAGAGTGTTACAAAACCATAAAGGGCAGCGGCGCTGAGATTTTTGCTAACGATTTGTTTGAACTTGCCGATAAGCTTGCCTTTTTAACCAAAAATGTAAGCAGTGTGCAGATGATGTTTGCTTTGCTTGTGTTTGCAGATTTGGGGCTAATATCATTTAGCGGGTATACCGACCCAGTTATTACAATAAACGAAAATTCTGAAAAAACAAAACTTACAAACAGCAAATATTACAACGCAATTTGCAATTTAGAAAATATGTAAAAATTTTAAAAGGAAAATTTTATGAAAGAAGAATTTTTAAGACAGATAAGAGAAGATTATGCGCTTTATGACGGGCGCAAAATTGAGCAAGCCTTTAAAATAGCGCAAAATGTTCATGAGGGCAAGATGCGTTTAAGCGGCGAGCCTTGGATAGAACATTGCGTTTGCGTAGCAAAGATTATGGCTGACATGCACATGGATGCAGACACCGTTTGTGCAGCCCTTTTGCACGACAGTTGCGATGACAGCGAGCAGCCGTTAAAACAAATTATAAGCACGCTTGGCGTAGAAGTTTATGAGCTAGTAAAAGGGTTAAACAAAATAAACGGGCTAGCATACGGAAAGGATAATTTTGACGAAACCGAAGGCTTGCGCAGGCTTATTGTTACCATGGGCAAAGATATTAGGGTTATACTAATTAAGCTTGCCGACAGACTGCACAATATGCGCACAATAGAGTATTTGCCTCGCGAAAAACAAATAAAATTTGCCAGCGAAACTGCAGATGTGTTTTCGCCGCTTGCCGAACGCTTGGGGCTTAGCAAAATGCATTCTGAACTAGACGATTTGTGTTTTAAAGCATTGCAGCCCGAAGAATATAACCGCCTAAAGGCCGAACTGGACAAAAAGTACGACAAATGGCAAGACAAGATGAACAAAATCTCGGGCGTTTTGGAGTATACTTTAAAAGAGTGCGGAATAAAGGGCAAGGTTACTAGCCGTTTTAAAAATTTTTACAGTTTGTACAAAAAGTTTAGGGCAAAGGGCACCGAAAAAATTTACGACATTATTGCGTTTAGAATTTTGGTTGAAAATATTGAGGACTGTTACAAAGTTCTTGGTGCGGTGCATCAAAAATATCGTCCAGTTGCCGGCAGAATTAAGGACTACATTGCGGCGCCAAAACCTAACGGATACAAGAGTTTGCACACAACACTAATTACGGGCGACGGCACTCCGTTTGAGCTACAAATTAGAACTTTTGAAATGCACGAAACAAGCGAATACGGCATTGCAGCGCACTGGAATTATAAGGGGTCATCGGCAAATGCGGCGGTGCTGCAAGAAAAACTTGATTGGGTTAAAAACCTAATAGAGTCTGAAATGCAGATTAACGACAATCAAAACTTTGTAAAAGCTTTGCAAATGGACTTTTCGTCTGCCGAAATTTGGGTGTTTACGCCAAAATACAAACCTATCAACTTGCCAGAAGGGTCTACACCAATAGATTTTGCCTACGCTATTCATACCGAGCTTGGGCATAAAGCCATAGGTGCCAAAATTAATGGCAAAAAGGCAAGTCTTGTCACAAAGTTAGAAACCGGCGACGTGGTGGAAATAATAACTTCTAGCCAAAGCAAGGGGCCTAGTAGAGATTGGCTGAGCGTTGCAGTTAGTCGTGATGCAAGATACAGCATAAAACAGTTCTTCCGTAAGGAAACTACGCCAGAAAATATTGTTGCCGGCAGAAAAATTGTAGAAACTGAGTGCAAAGAACTAGGGCTAGACCTAGGCGATGTTATAAAAGACAGCAATTTTGACGAGCTAAAGCAAAAATATTATTTTGAGAGCATAGATGACATGTTTGCAGCAATTGGCTACAAGGGCGTTACGGTTAATCAGATACTAAAGCCGGCGCTTAGCCAAAAGGAGCTTTCGGGAGAAACTGCCGAAAAGTCTAGCGTTATGCCAGTTATGGTAGAGGGAAATTTGGTTAAAGGGTGCAAACTATCTCACTGCTGTTTGCCTGTTCCGGGCGACCAAATTGTGGCAATTGCTAGCCGTGACGGGTACAGTATTCATACTGCCGACTGCAAAAATTTAAAGTTTGTAGACTCTAGCAGATATTTAAAGGCAGATTGGGCGGCAGAAAACGACAGACTTTACGATGTGCATTTATCCATAGTTGGTCGGGACGAAATAGGCGTACTCAGCCGAATTTTGGAGGCAGTGTACGACACAAAATTTCCATTTATGTCTATAAGTGCAACAACCTTGCCAAAGAATAAGTTTGAAATTATAATAAGCATAAAAGTTAAAAACAAAGGGCAACTAGACGATTTTTGCAAGCAAATAAAATCTAAGGTAGACAATGTTGAATTTATATCACGCAAAAATATAGGGTAGTTTGGCGGTTACCAGCCAAAAGTTTGCAAAAATCATAAAAAGTTTGGCAAAATTTAAAAAAGACTTTACAAATTAAAATATAAATGCTATAATACCACCGACCTAAACCAAGGGGACGCGCCACTTTCCAGCGGTTTGCTTTGATTTATGGCTAATATTATAGGAGGAAAGACAATGACAAAGGAACGCAAGGCAGAGATTATTGCAACATATGCGCGTGATGAAAAAGATACCGGTTCACCAGAAGTGCAGATAGCACTTTTAACCGAAAGAATTAATCATTTAACCGAGCATTTAAAAGAAAATCAGCAAGATAATCACTCTAGAAGAGGCTTAATGAAGCTAGTTGGTAAAAGAAAAGGTTTGCTAAGTTACCTAAAAGAAACAAATCTAGAAGGCTACAGAGTATTGATAGAAAAACTTGGTATAAGAAAATAGTAAATATGGGGGGCGGTGGTTTTTCCGTGCCCCTATTTATTTTACAGCTACAAAGCAAAATTGTAGCAGAGCGGGTTATCCACGGGGGATAATTTACGCCAAAGGAGAGGAAAAATGGAAAATAATCAAAGAATTTACAAAATGGATTTAGCTGGCAAAGAGCTAGAAGTGCGCGTTGGCAGCTATGCTGAGTTTACAAACGGAAACTGCATTGTTAAAAGTGGCGACACCATGATTATGGTTAACACTTGCATGAGCAAAGAGCCAAAGGAAGGTCAGGATTTCTTTCCGCTTACCGTAGATTTTGAAGAAAAAATGTATTCGGTTGGCAAAATTCCGGGCAGCTTTAAGCGCAGAGAAGGCCGCGCAAGCGACAAGGGTATACTAATTAGCCGCCTTATAGACAGACCTATTCGTCCGCTTTTTCCTAAGGGATTTTTTAACGATGTAACAGTTGTTGCAACAGCACTTAGCATAGACCCAGACCATGCACCAGAGCCTCTTGCCATGATTGGTAGTTCGGTTGCGTTAAGTATTTCGGATATTCCTTGGGCAGGGCCTACCGGTAGCGTTGTTGTTGGCAAGGTTGACGGCAAGCTTATAATTAATCCAACTGCCGAAGAAACCGAAAAAAGTGAGCTACATCTAACTGTATCTGGCACTAAAGACGCCATTATGATGGTAGAAGCTGGTGCCAACGAAATTACCGAAGACGAGATGCTAGAGGCAATTATGTTTGCTCACGAATATATTAAGCAGATTGTAGATTTTATAGAAAAAATCAAGGCAGATGTTGGCAAACCTAAGCAAGAAATAGAGCTATATACCATTGGCGAAGATGTAGAAGCTGCCGTCCGCAAATATGCAGATAAAAAACTTGATGAGGCACTTACTGTAACTAAAAACAGAATAGTAAGAACAGAAAATGTTGACGCTGTAGAACAAGATACTTTGGCTCATTTTGCCGAAGAGTTTGAGGGCAGAGAGCGCGAGATTAGCGACACCTTGTACAAAATGAAAAAAGAAAAGGTGCGCGCGCAGATTATAGAAAAGGGCATCCGTCCAGACGGCCGAAAATTAGACGAAATTAGGCCTATTTGGTGTGAAGTTGGCATTTTGCCACGCGTGCATGGTTCGGCTGTATTTACCCGTGGTCAAACCCAAGTTTTAAACGCACTAACTCTTGGCACAACTAGCGAAGTTCAAAAGCTAGACGGCTTAGACGGCGAAGAATACAAAAGGTATATTCATCACTACAACATGCCAGCATATGCCACTGGCGAGGCGCGTGGGCTAAGGTCGCCGGGCAGACGTGAAATTGGTCACGGTGCACTTGCAGAAAGGGCGCTAGAACCAGTTATTCCTACCGAAGAAGAGTTTCCATATGCACTAAGGCTGGTTAGCGAAGTATTGTCTAGCAACGGCTCGTCTAGCATGGCAAGCACTTGCGCAAGTACTCTTAGCCTTATGGATGCAGGCGTGCCAATAAAGGCTCCAGTTGCCGGCGTGGCAATGGGTCTTATTAAGGACGAACAAAGCGGCAAAGTTGCTGTTCTTACCGACATACAGGGCATAGAAGATTTCCTTGGCGATATGGACTTTAAAGTTACCGGTACAACCAAAGGTATTACTGCCATTCAGATGGATATAAAAATTAAAGGCATAGACAAAAAGATACTTTCTACCGCTTTGGAGCAAGCAAGAAAAGGCAGGCTGTTTATTATGGACAAGATGCTAGAATGCATTCCAGCAAGTCGCGACCATTTAAGTGCTTATGCTCCTAAGATTATCAGCTTTAAGATAGACCCAGACAAAATTGGCGAGGTTATTGGCAGCGGCGGCAAGACAATCAACAAAATCATTGAGCAAACTGGTGTTAAAATAGACATAGAAGACGACGGCACAGTTATGATAGCATCTAGCGATGTAGAAAAATGCTACGCCGCTAAGCAAATTATACTAGACCTTGTATTTGAGCCAGAACTAGGCTCTAGATACATCGGAACCGTTGTACGAATTATGACTTTTGGTGCCTTTGTAGAACTTACTGCTAACTGCGACGGAATGATTCATATTTCTAAGCTATCTTCTAGGCGTGTGGAACGTGTAGAAGATGTGGTTAACATTGGCGACCGCGTAGAAGTAGAAGTTATTAAAATTGACGAAAAGGGTCGTGTAGACCTAAAACTAGTTAAAAAACTATAATTTTTTGGCGAGTAAACAAAAGTTTGCTCGCTTTTCTTTTTTAGTTAGTTGCAACTTTTTTTAAAATTTAATATTGACAATATCAATAGTTAATGTTAAAGTTAAATTACAAAAAACTTTTGGTAGACAATTTAATATTTATTATAATGGAGAAATTACTATGCACAGTTCTAATACCATATTATTTTCGGTTGACAGAGTAGAAGATTACACTAATGTTGCAGGCAAAAGGGTACATGGCAAAATTAATTATTTGTGCTCGTTTAGTGTAACTCCAGAAAGTCCAAACGAAGAGGGTTGTAATATGCTGCCATATTTTGTACTTTCTTCAGTATCTAATAGGGCGCAAATGGCGGTGCTTCATAATGGCAAAAATACTACGCGTGATATTATACAAACCGAAATTCAAGATGCGTTTGGAACTATTAAACTTATTGTTGAAGATTTTACTTTAAAAAGAACTGATGCGCAAAGCCATTCGGCAGGGCAATTAAGCGAAAGCGAACTTGCTATAAAATCTGAACCACCACAAATGCAATAAAGCAAGACAAAATTTTTATTACGCTGGCTACTTAGCCAGCGTTTTTATGTAGAATTTTGCATTTAATTGGGATATTTGGCATATAGTGTGGTATGAAAAAGCAAAATTTTATAATTGGGCTTGTTAGCAACTGCATTTTGGCGGCGGCTATAGCCGTTGTGTGCGCATACACTCTTTTTGCTCCCGCCATTACTATGCAAGTAAACAATGTTATAAACGGCTGCGTCTATGCGGGCAACACCTCTAGCAATAAGGTAAGCCTAATGATAAATGTGTATTGGGGCACCGAATATATAGAGCCAATTTTAGAAATTTTAAAAGAAAAGAATGTTAAATGCACCTTTTTTGTGGGCGGTGTTTGGGTTGAGCAAAACGCCGAGCTTTTGCAGAAAATTTATCAGTCTGGGCATGAAATTGCAAGCCACGGATATAGTCATAAAGAACATGAAAAACTTAGTTTAGAGCAGAATTTAATCGAGATGCAGAAGACTCATCAGCTAGTTTACGACGCAATTAGCTACAATATGACACTATTTGCGCCTCCGGGCGGCAGCTACAGCAAACTTACTGTGCAAGCAGCCGAAAGTATGGGTTACACAACCATTATGTGGACGCGTGATACCATAGACTGGCGCGACCAAGATGCAGATCTAATTTATTCTAGGGCCACCATGGGCATGTCCGGCGGCGACCTAATTTTGATGCACCCAAAAGAGAAAACGGTAGAGGCTTTGCCTAGAATTATTGATTACGCAATATCTCATAATTTTAGGGTTAGTACCGTCAGCGACACCATATCCTAGTTTTTGGGGCATCTTTTGGCGCAATAACATCGTTGCGGGCGCTTGCCGCAGCAGTCATTTACGCAAGTAAACTCCTGTCGCGGCTGCACACTCGCGCCTTGTTCTTGCGCCAAAAGATGCCCC
>CAYTHL010000009.1:0-12661 GCA_964437615.1 uncultured Lachnospiraceae bacterium
TACATAATGGAGCGTATAAATTAACTAAACAACCTATAAAAATTGCAAAAATTATCAAAATTTTTGCAATTTTTTACAACATTTTGCATTTTATCAAGTAATTTTTACATTAGTTTATTCAAAATACCGCTAAAAACTGCAAAATTTAACAATATTTAGTAAAATTTTAAACAAAAACAACAAATTAGGAGAATATCAATGGCAAATATCAGAATGAGTAGAATAAACAGCGAGATACAAAAAAATATTGCAGAAATTATAGACAGACTAGATAACCCCGAAATTAAGGGTTCGGTAATATCTGTGCAAAAAGTTAACACTTCGCCAGATTTACTAACTTGCACAATATGGGTGTCAAGCCTGGCCGGAGACAAAGACAAAATTTTAGCAGCGATTAATTCTAGCAAAGCATATTTGCGCAAAAGTTTAGCAAGCAAGCTTATACTTAAAACTATGCCAGAATTAAATTTTGTACTAGACACAACTCAAGAATATGCCGAACATATGGACAAATTATTTAAGGAGATAGAAACAAAAGATGAATAGGGTTGCCGATATGGTAAAGCGGGCAAATAATGTTGCTATCATTGGTCATATAAAAACTGACGGCGATTGCGTTTGTTCTTGCCTTGCTTTTAAACTTGGTATGGAGCAGCTTGGTAAGCATGCCGATGTTTTTATTGATAGCGAGTTTTACCCACAGTTGCATTCTTTGCCATACATAGACCAAATTAATAAACCGGCGTTTTCTAAGTACGACCTTTATGTTTGTCTAGATACCGCCACAATAGATAGACTTGGCAAGAACAAATATAAAATTTATAAAAACCGCAATATTTCTTGCCAAATAGATCATCACGGTACAAACCCAAGTTATTGCAAAGTTAATTATATAAACGAAAAGTCTTCTTCAACTTGCGAACTGATATACACATTTTTTAAGCTTATTAATGTTAGAATTTCCAAGGATATGGCGAGATTACTTTTAACTGGCATCATGACCGACTCTGGCTCTTTTAATTATTCGTGTGCCACCAAAGATACGCTATATATTGCAAGCAAATTGCTAGAAATTTACGGCGATACAATGGATAAAATTACCGAGCCAATTTTTGCAAGCCAAACGCTAGACGAATATAATCTGGCTAAACTTGCGTACTCTAAATTGCAGTTTCATTTAGATAACAAGCTTGCATTTTTGTTAATCACAAAACAAGACTTTTTAGATACTAATACAACTGTAGATAACACGGCAAGACTTACAATTATAGGTAAAAATATAGCAACTGTAAAAATGATGATATTAGTAAGTGAAGATATCACTCAAAAAGATTGTTACTATGTGTCAATTCGCAGTAAAGGCGATTGTAGTTCAAGAAATGTTGCTAGCGTTTTTGGTGGCGGTGGGCACATATTAGCCTCTGGCTGCAAAATTTTTGATACCGAGGCAAATGTAACAAAACGACTTTTAGACGCCGCCACTGCCGAAATAAATTCTAAGGGTAATATAAATGATAGGGTTTTATAATATTATAAAACCAACCGGTATGGGCAGTACAAATGTTGTCAGCAAAGTTAGGCATATCACCGGCTGCAAGGTGGGGCATTTAGGCACGCTAGACCCAATGGCGGGTGGGGTTTTGCCCGTAGCTGTTGGCAAGGCAACTAAACTTTTTGATTACTTTTTAAATAAAGACAAAAAGTACTTTGCTATTTGTCGTTTTGGCGTAGCCACAAACACGCTAGATTCTGAGGGCGAAATTATTACTCAGCAAAATGTAGATATCAAAAAAACGCAAATTGAGCAAATTTTAGGTGAATTTTGCGGTAAAATTAGCCAAATTCCGCCAAATTTTTGTTCTGCACACATAAACGGAGAGCGTGCCTATACGCTTGCAAGACAAGGCAAAAGTATGCAAATAAAGCCTCGCGATGTCACAATTTATAGCCTAAAACTGGTGCGCAAAATATCAAAAAATTTGTATGCTTTTTATTTGCATTGTTCGGCAGGTACCTATGTAAGGGCGGTTATGAGAGATATAGCTGCAAGGCTTGGCACGGTTGCCACAACAGTTAGCATAATACGGCTTGCAAGCGGAAATTTTGACGCCACAACTGCTTGCACCATAGAAGATGTGCAAGCAGGCAAGGCAAAACTTGTTAGTGTTGGCGAGGTTGTAGATTTACCTAAACTTAGTTTAACCCAAACCGAAACGCACAAACTATTAAATGGACAAAATGTTAAGTTACTAGCATCGCAAATTAAGCCAAAAGAGGTCAGCAAAAATGCTAATTTAAACTGCGACTACCTTGCGTATGACGCTAACGGCAAACTTATAGGTATTGTAAATGTGCAAAACTTGTCTGCGCACTTAAATATCAATTTATGGGAGTAATAAATTATGATGAAATTTGGAATTTCGGGTTACAGCGACGATTTTTTGTCTGAGTGTGGCCATGATGAACTAAAAATGCCGCAGTGGGTAAAAAACGTTGGCTTATCTGCGTACGAAATTAGCTTTAACCACGGCGCAAACCTAAGTGATGAAAAGTGTATACTTTTAGGCAAGATGTTTGCCCAAAATGGTATAGAAATTAGCGTGCATGCGCCTTATTATATAAATTTTGCCAATCTGGACGAAAATATGATACAAAAGAGCATCGGCTACATTTTAGCCAGCCTAAAAAAGATGAAACTGCTGGGCGCAAAATGTCTAGTTTTTCATCCGGGTTCGCTAATGGGCCAAACAAGAAGCCAAGCACAGCAAAACATTTTGTCCAACCTAAAACTGCTACTTAGCAGTATAGACGCCGAAAACTTAGATTTTGAATATTATCTTTGCCCCGAAACTATGGGAAAACATGGGCAGTGCGGCACGGTTGCCGAGGTTGCCGAAATGTGCAGCCTAGACAAAAGGATTATCCCTGCCCTAGATTTTGGACACATAAACGCCTTCACTTTAGGCGGGCTTAAAACCGAAATGGACTATAAAATGGTGTTTGAAACCCTAAAGAGTTACATTGGCGAAAGGTACAAAAATGTGCATATCCATTTTTCAAAAATTAAGTACGGGCAGAAGGGCGAACTTCATCATCTAAATTTTGACGGCGACCCCGAAGGCTATGGCCCAGATTTTGCACCACTTGCAAAAGTTCTCAAAAAAATGGATATATCCGGGTTAGTTATTAGCGAAAGCAGCGGTCACCAAAATCAAGACTCGCTTACAATGCAAAGCCTATATAAAAATGCGTAATGGCAAATTTATTAGCCTAAAAAACAACAAAATTTTTATTCAATTAAAATTATTGCTTGCATTATAGCAAAACATATGGTAAAATAACTAAGATATATTTGCGCTCTTTGGGCGCCAAAATAAGCATAAAATCATTTTGGAGGAATTATGGCAGAAGAAATTATTACAGCAGGAGATATTAGAAAAGGTGTTACATTTGAGCTTGAGGGCAAAATTTATATCGTTGTCGACTTTATGCATGTAAAGCCAGGCAAAGGCGCTGCATTTGTAAGAACAACCTTAAAAAATATAGTAACAGGCCAAGTTATTAATCGTACGTTTAACCCAGTAGAAAAATTTGAAAAAGCACACATAGAGCGTAAAGAGATGGTATATTTGTACAATGACGGCGACCTATGTTACTTTATGGATAACGATACTTACGAGCAAATTCCACTTAATAAATCTCAAGTAGAAGATGCTGTTAAGTACATTACCGAAAACATGTCTTGCACAATTCAATTCTATAAGGGTAACGCCTTTAGCGTAGAGCCACCAAACTTTGTAGAATTAACTATTGTTGAGTGCGAGCCAGGTATTCAGGGTGATACATCTAAGGCTGGCAACAAGCCAGCTACGGTAGAAACTGGGCTAATTGTACAAGTTCCGTTGTTTGTAAACAATGGCGAAAAAATTCGTATAGATACCAGAACTGGCACATACATGAGCAGAGTATAAAAACTGCAAAATTATAGTTAAAATATGTAAAATTTGGCTAAATTTTATCAAATTTTAAGTAAAAATGTAAAAATGAGCTATATTATAGCTCATTTTTTAATATGCAAAAAATCATAATATTTACTTTTTAATAATAAAATTTATGTATGGAGCAATATTTAAAAGAACTTATCGGCACCAAACTGTTTGCACAAATAGACAGTCAGTTTGGGCTAGGCAAACTTGAAGAAATTCGGCTTCGCGCAAACTGTCCAATTATAGTTTGCATTGCCGGCAAAAACTATGCTGTGGCAAGCAGTACTGCCGCTTATACGCTTGCAACCGACGATATGTTAAACGGAGTTATAGCGCGCGCCACCCAAAACTCAGTCTATGCAGTTAACGACCAGATTAAACAACTTTATATTTCCTATAAAGGAGGCATCAGAATAGGTATTACTGGTGAAGTGGTAACGGGTACAAACGGCATTTCTACAGTAAAGCACCTAAATTCTTTAAATATACGCTTTCCGCATCAAGTTAAAGGTTTTGCAAACACGGCACTAAATTTTATACAACAAAATTGCAGTGTTGCAAGTACGCTTGTTGTTAGCGACCCGGGCGGAGGTAAAACAACTCTTTTAAGAGATATTTGCCGGGGGCTATCTACGTCGTCATTTATTTTTAATATATTGCTTGTGGACGAAAGACAAGAAATTGCGTGCAGTGAGCATGGCAGACCGCAGTTAAATGTTGGATTATTTACCGATGTTATCACTGGTGGAACTAAGCAATTTGCATTTAATTATGGCATTAGGTCTTTAAAGCCAAATGTAATTGTAACAGACGAGCTTGCTAGCCTAGAAGATATTAACGCCGCAAGGTGCGCCGCCACTAGTGGGGTATCGGTAATAGCGTCGGTGCATGCAAGTAACCAATTAGAGCTTGTAAAAAATCCCAATTTTAAAAGTTTGCTAGATGACGGCATTTTTACTAGAATAGTTGTTCTTTCATGTAACAGCCCAAACAGATATGTTGGTATATACGACAATAAACTAAGGTGCTTGTATATGCCATATTAGGAGTAAGATGAAAATCCTATTTTGTGTAATAATTGTATTTTGTGGTGGATATGTTGGAATAGCAATTTCTCACGAATATGACAAAAGATTGACATTTTTTAAAGAATTTAAAGCATTTTTGCACTTTTTTAGCATCAAAATTGCATTTTCCAAAGAATCACTTTTTGAGTGTATAAATTTATATATGGATCAGTCTAAACCAAAAAATAAAAAATTTTTTACAGCATTTGCTAGCAATAGTAAGGTTGGCGAATTTAGCCAAGACTTAGTTAAAACTATCTCAGCCAAGTTATCTGATGCCGAATATAAAGAACTGCTTGCAATAATAAAAAACTTAGGCACAACAGACTATTTAAGCCAAAAAGATATTATTTCCAGCGCCATTGCGGATATAGACTTAAAAATAGATAACTGTATGCAAGACAAAAAAACAAAAGGGGATATATATAAAAAAATAGGCGTCTGTGTTGGGCTGCTTGCTTGTATTTTAATTTATTAATCATAAAAATAAAAACTGCAAAAACTGCTTATATAATTTGTAAAAACAACACAAAAACTGCAAAAATGTCGATAAATTTATAAATTGTAATACAAATTGGGCTTTACTAGTATATTTATTTTAAGGTAACCATTATGGATATATCAATAATTTTTAAAATTGCTGCCATAGGAATAATAACCATTGTCGTTAGTCAAATTTTGCAGCATGCGGGCAAGGGCGAAATTGCAACTTTAACAAACTTAGCCGGCTTAGTGATGGTGCTAGCCATTGTGCTAAATATGATTGGCGACCTTTTTGATACCATACAAACAATGTTCAATTTATATTAGATGCTAACAAAAATTATAGCCACTGCCATAATCACCATCGTGGCAAGTGTGGTAGTAAAACAATATCGCACAGATATATCATTGCTAATAAATATTTGTGGCGGGTTACTAATAGTAATGTTTGCCATAGACGGATTTTCTGCTATTATAGATAGCATGGTAACCTTGTCTAGTAATATCTCGGTATCTAATGGTATTGTTTTGCCGCTTGTAAAAGTACTGGGCATTGGATATATTACCGAATTTTGTGCAGATATTGCCGATGATTCTGGAAATAAAACAATAAGTTCTAAACTTGTACTAGGGGGTAAAATTGCAATATGTGTAGTGTCGCTGCCAATTATAGTAAGCCTAGTAAACACAATTTTATCTCTGCTGTAAAAAAAGTTTGCATATTGTTATCTGTAATATTTGTTGTTATTTTATTTGCTTTAATTACTTTAAATTTTGCCCAAAATGCCGCAAAAACTAATGCTAATATAACTATGGCAGAAGAGGTAAATGATAGCCAAGATGACGCTCAAAATATTCAGCAAGAATTAGAAGAAAGTGTCGAAAATGCCATTTTGGATACAGATTTTTCAGATTTAGAGCAGTTTTTTGCAGAAAATGAAAACTACTACAGTTTGTTTGGAGTATCAAGTTATCAAGAACTTTTAAAGGCTTTAGTTAGCGGCGAACTGCTAACTGACTTTAATTCTGTTTTTGTGGCGGTGCTTGCTAGCGTTAAAGAAAACATCTTGCAAATATTATCTCCGCTACTATTAATACTAGTTGTAATTTTAATAAGCGTAGTGTTTCAAAATGTACACCCAAAGGTCAGCGGAGATTCAGTTTCTAGCGCCATATTTTTTATATGTTTTTCGGTTACAGCATTGCTAGTTATCTACTTGGTTGGCGGAACTTTTGCAACCATAAGGTCCTCGATAACCAAAATGCAAAACCAAATGAACGCAATTTTTCCAATTTTGCTATTTTTTATGACGTCAGCTGGCGGGGCAATAAGCGTAAAAGCTTATCAGCCACTTGTGCTACTGCTAAGTAACGCAATAAGCAATATATTTTTAAATTTGCTACTGCCAATAGTAATAGTTGTATTTGTGCTTGGTGTTGTTGGCGGGCTTTCACCTAAGGCCAAAGTTAAAAAACTTGCCGATTTTTTTAACTCGCTTTTTAAATGGATTATTGGCATAGTTTTTACTGTCTATATGGCATTTATGAGTATTCAAGGAATTACGGCATCTAGTGCAGACGGCATATCTATAAAAACGGCAAAGTATGCAATAAAAAATTACATTCCGCTACTTGGTGGCTACATAAGCGAAGGGTTTGAAGTAGCAAGAGTTGGTGCGCTAATTATAAAAAACGCAGTAGGATTTAGCGGAATAATTATTTTGCTTATCACAATTATTTCGCCAGTTTTGCTTATAGGAGTAATGCAACTTGCCTTTAAGCTTGCCGCTGGTTTAATAGAGCCCCTTGCCGACAGCCATACAACTGAACTATTTTCTTGTGTAAGTAAAAGCCTAAGCATGCTTATGGTAGTATTGCTTGGTGTTGCAATTATGTATTTTGTGGTTATCTTTTTAATGATATGTTCATTGTCTGGGGTTGTGTAATATGTTAGGTGGGTTTGCCAGTTTAATTACTACAATTGTTGTCTGCGCTGTACTTAGGGCTGTTATAGATATTATGCTGCCAGAGGGCAATATGAAGTCTATAACAGACGTGGGTACAAACATAATTATAGTAGCAGTAATTTTTAATGCTGTTATAGATTTGATTAAAAATATATTTTTATAACCAACTTTAAAAAACTGCAAACCTAGCACCAAAATAATGTAAAATTGGCGTCAAAATGCCAAAATGTGGCAAAATATCAAAATTTAAATAGCAATTTGATATCAAAATAAAGTAATAATATTGCGCACAAAACAATATACTTGGGTAGGAGCAAATCATGGCACTTTTGGGGCAAGATAAAAAAGAAAAATTTAGCAAATTTTTTAAAAATAAGCATATTGTTTTGCCCGTTGTCATAGCCTTAATGTGTATAGTTGTTGTGCTGTTTATTAGCTCTATTAGTGGCTCATCTAGCAAAACCACCACTCAAGAAACTACACAGCTTCAATCTTCAAACACAGCACTAAGTTATGCGGCAGAGGTGTCTAGCACTTTACAAGATGCAATAAACTGCATTAGCGGTGTAAGTAATGCAAAGGTTGTGATTGTTGTAGAAAGTAGCCCAACTAGTATATATCTAACCGACACCGACTCGGCGGGCAACACAGTGGTGGTGTACAACAAGCAGGGTAGTAATTATTCCGCAATAGAAGTTTGCCAAATGCTGCCAAAAATAACCGGAGTGCTAGTTGTTGCAAAGGGTGTTACCGACCTTGCGGTTAGATACAACATAATAAATGCCATAGCTGCCGTGTATAATCTTAATGTTTCTTGCATAGAAATTTTGGAGGGGAAATAAATGAAAATTTTTGGATTTAAAGGAGGATCTAACATGAGTAAAAAGAAAAAAATATTTGTATTAGTTGCAATGGTGCTACTTTTGGTTGTAACTGGATATTTAAACATAGCGCTTTCTTCTTCTAGTGGAGAAACTGCTACAAGCACAACGGCATCGTCTGCAAGTCTACTAACCGCGTATCGAAATAACAAACTTGCAACCAGAACAACAATGCTAGAGTACTACAACTCTATAATAGAATCGGACTGCTCGCAAGAACAAAAGGACGAGGCTACTAGCCTAAAACTAGACCTTGCAAAGCGCATGGAAACCGAAACTATCTTAGAAAGTATGGTTATGGCAAGTGGCTACGAAGACGCCGTTGTTACAATCGCTGACGAAACTACATCTGTAATGGTCAAATCTGACGGACTAGACAGCAATCAAGTGTCCAAAATTTTAGCAATACTAGTAAATCAAACCCAAGTAAGTGCAACTAATGTAAAAATTATGAGCGTGTAGAGAAGTGAACTATAAATACATTAAAAATCTGCAAAAATGCAGATTTTTTGCTATTTTAATATAAATGATTGTTTATATAGCAAAATAAAGTATTAAAATAGGTGGATACAAAAAGTTGAAAAAATTTGCAAAAGGCTGGCTGGACGCCCTCGGCGGCACGCCGGGGCTACCGCGTGCCGAACACACACAGCTTTTTGCGTCTAAGGTTGCCATCACGGCACGCGGGCGCAAGAGCTCGGGTCAAGCCCCGGGCTCTTGCTGCGTCCAGCCCTCAACCAAACGCCGCAAACCAAATCTCCAGTTCTCTAAACTTTGCTCGAACTCCCTTGTACCTCAATCTTGCAGCAGCATTGCCCACACCCCGCAATAACTTTCCACCAAACAACTCCAACCGCACTCAAACAACCATATTCACCCAAAACTATTCAAATATTATATATAATAAAATATTAAATATTTATTGCACTTAAAAATTTTGTGTGATATAATGAAATTACTTATGGCAGATGTTTACATGCATTTTGCGGGTGTTAATAAATTTATAAAATCTGCCAAAAGTTACTAAAAAATAATAAAGGCGGAATATTTATGAAAAATCAGATAATCGAAACAGAGGGCAGTGTAAGCTATAAAGATAATGTTGTTTTAAGCATAGTTACGCTTGCCACACAAGAGATAAACGGGATAGCCAGCATATCACATAATGCCGTTCCTGCCGTAAAAAGGCTGTTTAACAAAAATTATCACAAAGGGGTAAAAATAGAGTTTATTGACAACTCTGTTTATGTAGATGTATTTGTAAAAATCAAATTTGGCTATTCGGTTAGGGATACCGCCTTCCGCGTGCAAGAAAACATAAAAAGCAGCATAGAAAGCATGACAAACTTTAAAGCCGCCGAAATAAATATTCACTGCACAGGCGTTGTATTTACCGAAGAAGACGCCGTAATCTAATAGCATTTTGTGGAGTTATGCATATGAAAAACAATGTAAAGTTTTTATCAATAATTTGGTTAATTGCAATTGTTGCAATTATAGTAGCATTGGCAGTTTGTAGCATAATTACATTCAGCTTTAGTTGGATAAAATATTTGGTTTGCAGTGTGCTAACGCTATTGTGTTTGTTAGTTAGTTTATTGTTTTTCAAATTGCATGGAAAAGTAAAAAAATTAGAGGAACCAGCAAAAAAATAAAGAGAGTTGCCTATGAAAAAAAATAACATAAAGTTATTAGTGCTGCCAATAGTTTTAGTGATATTAGCAATAGCTATATTAGTTGTTGGCTTGTTGCAAATATCAGTTATAACTAAGGCTATAACCATATCTGTACTTGCATTTTTAGCTATTATGCTAGGCATGTATATGTGCGTGCTAATAAATAAAATATACACCAAACTTTTAAATTTAATAAAAGAAAGAAAATCAAAAGCATCGGTGCCAACATTGCTAGATATTTACGCAATTTTGGGCATTCCTCCTCAATACAATTCAGACGGCAGCCTAAAATCGGTTTACCAGCTGCTTGGAATAAATCCGCAATACGCCGAAGACGGCAGCAGAATACTTACAATTTACGAATTGCTTGGCATTAACCCATTATTCAAACAAGACGGCACCGAAATTCCAACAATACTGCGAGTTAAAAATAGAGTAAATAGTATTGTAAAACTTGCCGAAAGTCCAATTCCGCTATATTTTAAGCCAAGATTAACTGCTACAAAAATGGAACCTGAACCTATCGAAGGGCATAAACTGCCACCAGAAGATTTGTCGCAACCAAATAAAAAATTGGGCGAACAGCCAAAGGCTGTTATTAAAGTGGTAAAACAGCCAGGCAAGCAACCAGCTAAGGCATCACCACCAAAATATAGTTCTAAACTTCCAGGGGGAGGAAGTTATAACAAAGATAGTGCTAAGATAAAGCCATATACAACAAATGCAATAAAAATTGGCACCGACAGTTCAGTTTTTAAGGCTGCTGGAAAATCGGCATCGGCACCAAGCCCTACGCCCCCCAATAAACCTATCGAAAATAAGGGAAATAATTTAGCTGCTAGCACATCAAAAACCCCGACATTTGCAGGCCGCGGATTAGTTTCGGGTACGGGCAAAACGCGCGAAAATATAACTATCTCTCCACCAATGGCAACACCGGCTCAAAACCCAAAAGAAGAGCCCCCAAAAAATATTGAAAGACCAAAACCGCCTGTTAGGCGCAATGAACCACAAAAAGACCAACGGATTAATGTTATGCCTTTTCAAATTGGCAAAAATAATGAAGCTATTGATATAAAAGAAGTAACTAAACCACATGAAAAAGAAAAAGATGTTATAACTGTTATCACGACAGCAAAAACAACAGAAAAAGACGAACAAACAAATACTCAAACCAGTGTAAAAATAGTAAAAGTTGAACAATTTAAAGGTAATTTAAACAGACCAAAGGGCAAAAATTCACGTGGTAATGATAATTCGCCTCAACCAGAGGCATAAAGGAATAATTTATGAATAAACGAAGTCAGGCGCGAGAGTGCGCGTTTAAACTAGTATTTGAATATCTTTTTACCGCAGAGCGTGACGAATTGCTTTTGCAAGAATTTTTGTCGCAATACGCACTAGAGAGCGAGCAAGATTATTTGCTTGCCGTCTATGGCGGAGTAATAGATAATTTGCAATCTATGCAGCAGCAGATTGCGGAAAAGTCTGCAAATTTTGCAAAGGAGCGCATTTTTAAGATAGACGAGGCTATAATGCTTGTTGCTCTGCAAGAAATTTTTTACATGCCAGAAATTCCGTATGCCGTAAGCATTAACGAAGCTGTAGAGCTTGCAAAAAAATATTCTACACCCAAAAGCAACGCCTTTATAAACGGCGTACTTTCCAAGTTTAAAAAACCTGAATAAACTTTTTTAAGGAAAACATTTTTTTAGTTTAATTATGGAAACAATAAAGTTAAGCATAACCCAATTAAACACTCTAATTAAGCGTATAGTAGACGCCGAAGAGTTTTTGCAAGCCATATCCGTATATGGCGAGGTTTCTAACTTTAAAATTTCTGCTGGCAACGCCTATTTTGATATTAAAGAAGACGGCGCGCAGATTGCGTGTATAAAGTTTGGGGCGCAAGGCTTAGATATATCCAATGGCGATATGGTTTTACTAACTGGCAGGCTAAATTACTATGTAAAAACTGGCAAACTTAGTTTTATTGCAAACTACATAGAGCCATACGGGCTGGGGGTATTGTATAAGCAATACATATTGCTTAAAGAAAAGCTTTCTGCCGAAGGACTTTTTGACGAAAGTATCAAAAAAGAGCTGCCGCGCTTTGCAAATAAAGTTGGAGTAATTACCAGCAAAACGGGCGCCGTAATTAGGGATATCATCCATGTTGCAAAAAAGAAAAATCCGCATGCAGACATAATTGTCTATCCAGCAAAAGTGCAAGGTGTAAATGCTGAGCAAGAGATTATTAGCGGCTTAAAATATTTTGAGCAAACAAATGTAGATGTTGTTATTATTGCCCGCGGCGGTGGTTCTTTTGAAGATATGGCTCCGTTTAACACCGAGGTTTTAGCGCGAGCAATATTTAGCTGCACTAAGCCTGTTATATCTGCGGTGGGGCATGAAACAGACTTTTCTATATCCGACTTTGTTGCCGATTGCAGGGCGCCAACTCCAAGTGTAGCTGCCGAGATAGCATTTTACGACTACGACGCGGTAGTAAACAACATAACCGAGCTATTTACTAATATTTCTGCCGCAAGCAAAAATATAGGCAAAACCAAAAGGAGTATGCTAAGCGATTGCGCCGCT
>CAYTHL010000009.1:12671-34870 GCA_964437615.1 uncultured Lachnospiraceae bacterium
ATATTTCTGCTACAATTAAAAACCAAGTTGTAACAAGCAGTCTGCAACTACAAAAGCAGACAACGCAAATACTAATGAGTATAAATAACTTGCAGCAGTCAAAAGAGGCAAGTCTTAACAATATCTGCATGCTTATAGACAGCCTAAGTCCGCTAAATTTGGTCAGCAAAGGCTATGCAATTTTGTATAGTGGCAGTAATAAAATTACCAATATAGACCAAGTAAACACTGGCGACAAAATTAAAATTTTGCTTAGTGGCGGCAAACTTACCGCAAATGTAACAGAAAAGGAGATAAAATAAATGAATTTTGAAGACGCATACCAAAAACTAACCGAAATTGCACAGAATTTGCAGCGTGCCGACATTGGGCTAGACGAGGCTGTAAAGCTTTTGGAGCAAGCTGTAGAACTTAAAAAAGTTTGCGAAGAAAAACTTAAACAAACCGAAGGTAAAATTTTGGTATTCACCGACGAGCTTACCGAGTTAAAACCCCTAGATATAGAAGGAAAAGATGTTAAATAGTATAAGTATAAAAGGCATTGCGTTAATAGACGACATAACCCTAAACCTAGACGCCGGGCTAAATGTAATTACTGGCGAAACGGGCGCGGGCAAGAGTTTAATTATAGACTCTATTTCTTTGCTGCTTGGGGATAAAGCAGACCGTAGCCTAATAAATTACAGCAAAAATTTTGCCGTTGTAGAGGCAGTCTTTACCACAAAAAATGACAAAATTTTGCAAATTATGCAGCAACTTGGTCTAGAAAAAGACGAGCAAATAGTAGTGTCAAGAAAATTATACAAAGAGGGTAAAAACGAGTGCCGAGTTAATGGTCAAATTTTCACCCTGTCTATGCTAAAAAAACTAATGTCGCCGCTAATGGATTTGCACGGTCAGTTTGAGCACCAGTCAATTTTAGACCCTAAAAATCAGCTGCTAATTATAGACGGGCTTGGCGGAGAAGAACTAGCAAAACTCAAGGAACAGTTTGCAGAACTATTTAGCAAATATCAAGATATAAAAACTAAGTTGGCTACTTTTACCGAAGATGACAAAGAGCGTAACCGGCTTATAGACCTTTACGAATACCAAATAAACGAAATCTCGGGCGCCAATTTTGTAGATAACGAAGAGGAAAGTTTAAAAGAATATCGTCAAAAAGTGCTAAATCAGCAAAAGATAGCAACCGGCTTAGAAAGTTGCCGTCAGCTTGCCGAATACGGGCTTGACGGCAGCGGCGGAATAATCGAAACAATTACGCGATTAATGAGTTTGCTGTCTAATATCCGACAATATGACAATAATATTGACGAAATTTACAATAGGCTAGATAGTGCAAAAATAGAGTTTTCCGACATTTGCGATTGCCTCTCTAGCGTTCAAGACAGCCTAGATTTTGACGAATTTACAGCCAAACAAAACGAAGAAAGGTTAGATTTACTAAGTAGCTTAAAAAAGAAATATGGCCAAACCATAAAAGAAATCAACGAGTATCAAGAGAATATTAGCGCCGAAATGTCTAGGCTAAAAAATGCCGAAGATTACATTAAACAGCTTAAAAGTGATAGGCAAAAAGTTCTAGAAAACATGGCAGAGGTTGGCAGCAAACTAACAGACAAACGAAAAACTGTGGCAGCCGAACTAGAAGAGAAAATTAAGCAAGAACTAGAAAGTCTAGCTATGAAAAACACAACTTTTAGTGTGCAGTTTATGCAGATAGACCCATCTGTGTGTGACGAAAGTGGGCTAGACCAAGTAGAATACATGTTTTCGGCCAATGCCGGGCAGCCCGCAAAGCCACTAAATAAAGTAATCAGCGGCGGCGAAATGAGCAGATTTATGCTTGCCGTTAAAAATATTACTGCCGATATAGAAGATATAGACACCATGATTTTTGACGAAATAGATACCGGCGTAAGCGGCTATGTTGCCGAAGAACTGGCTAAAAAACTGCTAACAATTGGGGTAAAAAGGCAAGTAATATGCGTTTCTCATTTGCCGCAAGTGGCAAGTTACGCAAGTCACCACTATTATATAAACAAAATAACCCAAAACGGCCAAACTTACACAAAACTTACAAAACTTAGCGGCCCAAATAGGGTTAAAGAGATTGCAAGGCTTGTTGGTGGCAGCGTTACAGAGCATTCGCTAGAACACTCTAAGCACATGATAGCCGAGGCTGAAAACTTTTTAAAAACTATTATTAATAAATAAAATATGTAAAAATGTTTAATTAATATTGAGTTTTTGCATAGTTTAAAATTTTTTACAAAAACTACTTATCGTGGGTAGTTTTTTTGCTAAACAAGCAGGTTACATTTTTAAGCTGCTAGTCAAGATAATTAACAAATTTTGTTATCTTGCAATTTTGCTTGCCGCAGTTTTTGGTATGGCCACCTCGGTAATTGGCGCAAATTGCAGCACATCAGCAGCGGGGATTAAAGAACTTTTTCAAAACTTGTTTGGCACCAGCACGCAGCAATCGTCTGCCGCGTCAGTAAATGTCTATCTTGGCGGCATACCATTGGGCTTTACTTTAAATTGCAAAGGCGTAATTGTTATTGCGGTTGGTCAAGTTCACACCAAAGACGGCATTATAGATACAATTGTCGAAGGAAATATTGCTGTCGGTGACATTGTTACCCATATAGACGGCACTCAAATAACCAGCGCAAGCGTAATTAGCGAAACACTAAGCAGTCAGCAGCAAAATAACCACGCAGTGACGCTAAATATAGATCGAAAGGGGCAACAAACTAAGGCAACTATCATGCCAGCAAAGGATATTATAAGCGGCGAATACAAACTTGGGTTGTGGGTTCGTGACAACTCAGCAGGCGTAGGAACTCTTACCTATATACGGCAAGACAACCTCAGGTTTGGTGCCCTAGGCCATTCGGTATGTGACTTAGATACCGGCGTTTTGCTGCCGCTTAGCACTGGAAACGTATATAATTGCAATATTATCGGCGTGTCGCCAAGCAAAAAGGGCGTGGCCGGCGAACTAAAAGGACTGTTTTTAAAAAATGGCAGCATAATGGGCACCATAGACAAAAATACCGAGTACGGCGTATTTGGCACAGCCAGCGAAACTTTAGCCAGTAGCGCCGGAAAATTAGTGCAAGTGGCCAGCCGCAGTCAAGTAAAAACAGGCAAGGCGACTATTCTCTGTTGCGTAGACGGCAGCACTGTAAAAGAATATTCAATAGAAATAGTTAAAGCAACTAGGCAAAGCAAACTATCTAGTAAAAGCATGATAATCCGCGTGACCGACCCAGAATTAATTGAAAAAACGGGCGGAATAGTGCAAGGCATGAGTGGTAGCCCAATAGTTCAAAACGGTATGTTGGTTGGCGCAGTAACGCATGTGTTTGTAAGTGACCCAACCAAGGGTTACGGCATTTATGCCGAATGGATGATAGATAAGTAGCATAATAGCTTATTAAAAGTTGAACAATCAAAAATATTTGCTATAAAATGCAATTTATGCTATTATGTTGCATTATGAAAATAGAAGAACTTAATATAGCAGTATTGGACTCAGCCGGTAAATACGATTACTCTAGTTTTAGTAAGCAATGCAAAGAACATGGCTACAATCTAGTAGCACTTTTTAAAGAACCCGAATACTTTATCAATTTTAAAACTAACATAGATATACTAATAGCAATTATTGAAGAAGAAAATTATGGTAGCGTAATTTCCGACATTTTATTATTAAACACATATATTAAGTGGGCTGTAATAATAAGTAAAAAGTATATAAAACGACAAGATATAGGCTATTTTCCGACAAATACAGTTAATAATGATATTTTTAAGGCCATAGAAATGGCTTTAAGTAGCAACAATACTAACTTGGATTTATCTTACCAAAACCATAAGTTTTGCACAAAAATGCTACTAAGTACACTTGGATTTAGTTTTTCACATAAAGGAACTAAATACTTAACAATGTGCAGTTATCTAAATTTATTAACTGGGTCAACTAAACTTTACCAAGATATATATAAGCAAGTAGCAAAATATTATAATACAACTGTCGAGGCAACCGAGCGCAATATTAGGTCGTCAATATCTTCGGCTGCTAAATATCTAAAAAATATAAGTTTGAAAGATGTTGCAAATAATATCTCTAAGGCATATAATAATATGCCACTAATCGAAGCAGAAATAAAGCCACTAATCGAGGCGATTATCAAAAGCAAAAATAAAGGTGTAATTGTGGCGTTAAATAAATTATTGTGGCAGCATATTTTGTAAAATTTTAGCACCTTGCATCATATAATGATAGTGTGGCAAGTAGTAAATATAATATCAACACATACAAATATATTATAACAGACCACCTAAACAGTAGTAAAGGATGCTTTGTTATTGCCGGCATTAGTTGTATTATTGGCATTGTTATTGGTATTATTTTGGCATTTGGCACAAGGTCTTATTTTAATTTACTAACTAATAATAATCAAACCATTATTAAATATATTGCGGGTAGTGCAAGTTTAACGGAGCTATTTTGGTCAAGACTTTTTTCTACCATGCTTGCAATTATCATTCTATTTATCTGCTCGCTGCATTACTATTCTAGTTTTTTGGGATATTGTTACTTAACTTATCAAAGCGCACTGCTTGCAATAATTTCTAAAACAATAATTAGTTTTTATGGTTTTAGCGGAGTAATAAACTTTATATTTTTACTGCTTCCAACCAACCTAGTTTTGCTCACACTATATATACTGCTATTTAGCATTTTTGTAAGGCGCGCAAAACTAACTTACAGATACAAAACAAATTTTTGCAGTAGCTTTTTGTCTGACAACTTTTTACTAAAATCTGCTGTCATGCTTGTTATTTTTATTGCTGTGCAAATAGTATTTAATCTGCTTTTGCCGCTAGTAATTAGGGCTGTTTACCTAATAAATTATTAAAATTGCACATAATTTGGCAAAAATTTGCAAATTATAACACCAAGGAGAAATAATTATGACAAAAAAGAGGGTGTTTTTTGCATTTATTATAGCAATATTAATGAATTTTTGCATATTTTTGCCCAAAACTGCAAAATTTAGTTATGCAGAAGAGGCAGATATCAACTGTACAGCAAAGGCGGCATACTTGTGCGATTACAAAAGCGGCACAACAATTTATTCTAGTTTTGCCGACGACAGACTGCCTATAGCCAGCATGACAAAACTTGCCACCTTGTCAGTTATTTTTAAACAAATAGAAAGCGGTTCACTCAGCCTAGACGAAATGGTGTGCGTCAGCCAAAATGCGGCTGACACCGAAGGCTCATCGGCGTTTCTAGATGCCGGCAGCAAATATTCGGTTTCCGATTTAATTAAAACTATAGTTGTAGTTTCTGCAAACGATAGCTGCGTTGCTATGGCAGAGCACATCTGCGGCAGCGAACAACTTTTTGCAGAACGAATGAACAATCTGGTAGATGACCTCGGCTTAAATAACACTCATTTTGCCAACAGCACTGGCTTGCCAGCCACAGATAACTACTCGTCAGCACGTGATATGGCAGAAATATATCGTACTGTCTGCGACAACCCAACATACAAAAGCTATGCAAAAATATGGATGGAAGATTTTGTCCACCCAAGCGGCAGAAAAACTGGGCTTGTAAACACAAATAGGCTAATTAAAACCTATCAAGGTTGCGATAGTGGCAAAACGGGACATACAAACGAGGCCAAGTATTGCCTAACAGCGTCGGCAACCCGAAATGGCATGCGTCTAATAGCCGTTGTTATTGGCGCTCCAGACAGCAAAACCCGCTTTGAAAACGCACAAACCATGTTCAACTACGGCTTTGCAAACTATCAAAACAAAACGGTAGTTTCTACCGACTTGCCACTAGCAATTGTGGATATAAAGGGTGCCGTCATAAAGCAGATAGAAGGCTATGCAGCTAAAGATTACCAAGCATTTTTGGGCAAAAACGATACATCCACATTTAGCACAAAAATTGTAGTAGATAGCGCGCCAAAAGCACCAATTAGCCAAGGTCAAAAAATTGGTACAATATTAGTATTAAACCAAAACAATATAGTGGTTGACGAAATAGACCTTGTTGCAAAAACAAATGTAGAAAAAATTAAATTCTCGCAGATTTTAGACAACATTTATAGCGCATGGTAAAAACTTACTTTGCCTAAACGCGCTAAATTTAAAATGCATGATAGAAAACCTACAATAACCAAATGTATATATTATAATTGACCGCCGCCCAAGGTGGTCAATTTTTATACGTTTTAGTATTCATATATGCAAACCTATTTATTTTGGCAACTTTTATTTTTTCAAACTTATGCAATATTAATCTATTATTCCAATTATTTTTATTTTGCAAAATAATTGACTACTTAAGCAAATATAATATATAATATAAATTATTTAATTGGCATTTTGCTATAAGGGTATATAAACCTTAGATTGTCAAAATTTTATGCTAGGAGAGTTAATGGAGTATTTAGTATATCTACTAGTAACCTTAAGCGCACTATGTGTTGCCTTGCCCGTCCACGAGTGGGCGCACGCCTATGTTGCCTACAAGCAAGGCGACCCAACTGCAAAAACAATGGGACGCATGACGCTTGCACCTTTTGCGCACTTTGATGTCCTTGGTTTTTTGTGTTTGTTCTTTTTAGGCTTTGGTTGGGCTAAACCCGTACCCGTAGACGACCGCAATTTCAAAAACGGCAAACGTAGCAATCTGCTAGTGTCGCTTGCTGGCATTACAGCAAACCTAGTTACTGGAACCATATTTATAATCATCTCTAGCGCACTATACCATTTTGTGCCAGATTTTGGCACGTCATGGGGTTTGTATGGCTATGCGCTTGAAATATTTTTAGATACGGTAATAACCTATAACTTTGTGCTTGCATTTTTTAATATTCTGCCAATTTATCCGCTAGATGGCTTTAGGGTAGTAGAAATTTATTCCAAGCCAAACAACAGTTTTGTAAATTTTATGAAAAAATATTCTACTATAATTTTGATTGTCCTAATTTTGTTTACATTTTTTATAGATTACTACCTAAGTTACACTGCTGGCTACACAATTTACGGCATCACATGGATTTTTGACAAGTTTTGGGGGTTGTTTGCATAATGAATAATAACAATTTTACCAAAGAAAATAGCGCCGTAGAGCCAGTATTAACCCAAGCCGACGCCAACATGCAGCCATCCGCAGAACCTGCACCTCAAGAAGACGAGCAAACTTTATACTTTGGGCAAAAACTGGATACATTGGGCGCCCAAATTTTGGAAACTGCCGAAGAAAACGACGCTTACAAGTTTAAGCTAGACAACTTTGACGGCCCGCTAGCTTTGCTACTGCATCTAATTAAGGTTGCAAAGGTAGATATAAAGGATATTTTTGTATCAAAAATTACCGAGCAGTATATGCAGTACATGGACGACATAGACAACATCGACGTCGACAAGGCTGCCGAGTTTATATCCATGGCAGCCACCTTACTAGAAATTAAGAGCAAAAAACTGCTGCCAGCACCACAAGCCGAAATTCCGCCAGAAGAAGACGAGGAACAAAAATTATATAGGCAACTTGAGGCCTACAAATTGTTTACCGAGGCGGCTGAAAAACTTAAACTGCAAGAAGACACGGCAAGGTTCTACAAACAGCCGGATAGCAGTGTTGGCAATTATAGGTATCAACTTCCGGACAAGCTTAGTCTGCAACTGCTAACCGAGGCATTTTACAAACTTTTGCAGCGCCAAACAATAAAATCACAAGAAATATCCGAGCGAAAAATAGAAAAAGACCGTTTTACAGTGGCGCAAAAAATTGCCCAAATTAAAGACGACCTAATTACCAAAAAGCATTTTAAATTTAGCGAACTTTTTGAAACCGATTACAGCAAAAGCGAGATAATTAACACATTTTTAGCGCTGCTAGAACTACTAAAAAATCAACTTATAACTGCGGTGCAGCCCAAAGCCTACGCCGACATAGAAATTTTTAAAAAGGAAGACATATCACAATAAACTATGGAAAACTTAGAAAACATCTTGGAGGCATTGTTGTTTGTTGCTGGCGAGCCAGTAGCAATTTCCGACATCACCGCTAAATTAGATTGCACCAAAGCTCAAATAAATAAAGCCGCAAAAGTGCTAGAAGAAAAATATGGCGGCAATAGCGGCATAAATTTGCTGCAATTTAATGATAAATTGCAATTTTCGTCATCTCCCAAATATGCCGAAAGTGTTAGCGCCGTGCTAAACCCAATCCGCCAACGCAATCTAACCAAAACCACTTTGGAAACGGCATCTATAATTGCCTACAAACAGCCTGTTACCCGCATGGAAATAGAAGAAATCCGCGGTACGGGCTGCGATTACGCTATCAACATTTTGCTGGAGCATAAACTTATAGAAATAGTAGGGCATAAAGACACAGTTGGACACCCTGCATTGTTTGGCACAACTGACGAATTTTTAAAGCGTTTTGATATTTCTAGTTTGGAACAACTGCCAGACTATCAGCAAATGCTAACCGATATAGCCACCTTAAGCGCAAAGCCTATTGACGACAATTTGTATAACAGTAACCGAGATGCCGAGGCTCCATCTCCCGCCGAAGTAGAGCAAAAGCTTGCCGACGCCGCAAAGCAGACAAACCTGCCGCAAGACGCCGAAGAAATAGAACTTGTTGACGCCAACTTAACAATAGACGATGACCTTCTTGGCTCAGCCGATGACGATTTGTTATAATTAATCAAGTATAAGTCAACCTATATTATAATAAATAAGTATTCTAAGCGGTGTCTTGCTTATTGTCGGTGTTAGCCGTACAATAATAGTGCATTATCGCTTGCGGCAAGCCCAACACTTAATGTCATCCCAACCTGCGTCATAACAAAGGTTAGGCGTTTCTTAAAATAGTAACAATAAAACTTAGCCTATGTTGTTGCCCCCAAGTAAGGGGGCTGTCTGCCGTGTGGCAAGTTTTTGCGGCAGACTGAGGGTTGTTTGTCTTAATTTAGTTTTCTGCTTATTTTATTCACTTAAACAATAAATAATAGCGGCAATGTTTACAAGCTTTTTAATTTATATCTATGCTATATTTTTTCTAATATTAATTTTCACAAAATTTAAGCTGCATAATTAAGCGGCTTTTTTGTGCGCAAAAACCAAAAAATTAAATTGTTTGTATAAAACTTGTTTGCTTGCAAACTACTAAATTATGAAGACAGCCCTAATTATAATTGTTTGCTTTTTTATTTTATATTTACTGCTAGCATATCCCTTTTCTATAAAACTAAAATTTCACGGCGATGTGCTAAAAATGGTCTGCTTTTATAGCCTAAAAGTTTGGTTAATCAAACTGCTTTGCGGCAGGGCAGCCATAGAAAACAGCACACTAGTTGTTCAAAACACCAACAACATGCTATATAGCGCATCAAAAGACCAACAAAAACAGCAACAATTTTTAATGGCAGTGGCAAAGAAAATAGAAATCAGCCGCGCCGAAATTTATTTTACGGGCGGGGTTGACGGAGATGCCTTTGCGTCAGCACTACTTTGCGGCAGTGTGCAAGTGGCGTCAAGCGCAATAATCAGCATACTCATCACAGAAAATCCGCTAGTAAATATTTACCAAGATATAGACATCAATTTTAAATGTGACAGCCTAGAAATATCACTAGATTGCAAACTAAATTTAAGCATACTAGACATAATTTTAGCCAAATTATCTACAATTTTTGCCAAGGGAGGGGCATAGAAAATGGAGCAAAAATACAAAAACAGAATTGAGCAAGTGGTGGACAGCGCCATAGACAACTTAAAAAGGGTTATAGACACAGACACCATTGTTGGGCAAAAAATAGAAACGCAAAGCGGGTCTATTTTGCCGCTTACCAAAGTGAGCATTGGTTTTGTTGCGGGTGGTGGAGAATATTCGTCAGACGAAAAGCAAGTTAAACAGACAGAAAATTATCCTTTTGCGGGTGGCACTGGTGCCGGCGTCTGCGTTCAGCCAATAGGTTTTTTAGTTATCGAAAACGGCAAAGTTAGTCTGCTTAGGGTAGACGGCAAAACGCCACTGGATAAACTTATAGAGAATATTCCAAAGGCTGCCGAAGCCATAACCGAAGCCATTAAGGATAATAAAAATGAAAAAAAATAGCAATAAAATTTTGTTTTTTTGGGGCTTTTTGTTTGCAATTTTTGCAAGTTCATTTTTTGTGCCAAAAAACATAAATTTGGCAAAAAATCAAGTTTTGACGCAAAATTTCACACTTTATAGTACCAAAATTGCAGAAAATTTAGCTTACGATAATTTAGATTATCCAACAAACCTAAAAGGACTATCATTTGTAAGCATGCAAAATCAAACTTTTTCTACGGCCGAATTAGAAGAACCTATAGACTCCGAATTTTTGGTAAACCCAACTCTATTAAATGTAGAGCAATCTAAAAGTTTAGCTAACGCCAATAAAACTGACAAAAGTGTAAGCGGTAAGGCAGCGCAGTCATTTTTGCCACTAGCTAACCCAAAGGATTACGAAACTCAAGCCGAGGCAATGGCGCTTTTAGAAGTAAATTCTGGCAGACTAATTTATAGCAAAGAGGGCAATAAAAAGTTGCCAATGGCAAGCTTAACAAAAATTATTACCGCCATAGTTGCAATAGAAAACACTCCAAATTTAGATGTTAAATATAAAATCCCTGCATGCGCGCAAGGCATAGAAGGCTCTAGTATTTATTTAAAAAAGGGCGAGCACCTTACAATGAGAGAGCTATTATATGGACTAATGCTCCGTTCGGGCAACGATGCGGCTGTGGCAATTTCTTGCATAGTTAGCGGCAGCGTTGAAGAATTTGTAAATAAATGCAATCAATTTTGCGCTAGCCTTGGTGCAACCAACACAAACATGGTAACGCCAAACGGTCTACACAATGACAACCACTATACCACCGCCGAAGATTTAGCAAAAATTACAGCGTACGCACTAAAAAACCAAACCTTTGCCGAGATTGTAAACACTCAAAAAATTACAATAGATAACGAACTTGGCAAGCAACACCAGCGCGTTTTGCAAAATAAAAACAAGTTTTTAACCATGATGAAGGGGGCGAACGGCGTCAAAACCGGCTACACAACCAAGGCGGGCAGATGTTTTGTTGGCAGCGCCACCCGAGCCGAAGATGGTATGCAAATTGTCTGCGTTTTAATAAATTGTAAGCCAATGTTTCAAGACTGTCAGCGTCTAATTACCCAAGCCCAAAAAGACTACAAAATGCGTCAAATTATACCTGCCGAGGGCTACAATAAGCAAATAAATATAACCGGCAGCCAAACAAAAACCACAACAGCCGAGCGTCAGGGCGAGCTAGTATATCCGCTAACCGATGCCGAATATGCCGCACTAAAAATTACAAATACACTAAACAAAAGCTACGATGCACCACTAAAAAATGGTCAAATTGTAGGAGAAATGCAAATTTTTGTAGACAAAAGCCTAATTTTTTGCGATAATATGATAGTCACAGAGCAAATAGAAGATAATTCGTTTGCCGAAAATCTAGACAAAATAATCGAAAACTTTTAGGTAACTTATGAGAATTAATAAATATATTGCTAGCACAGGGCTAACAAGCCGTAGACATGCCGAAGACTTGGTGCGTGCTGGCAAAATAAGCGTAAATGGCAAGGTTATAGCAGACCTTGCCTTTGATGTATCTGCAAAAGATGTGGTGGAGTTAGACAGCAAGCCTATAAACAAAACCGAATACAGGTACATAATGATGCATAAGCCAAAGGGTTATATAACCAGCCTATCGGACGACCGTGGCAGAAAAACTATTGACAAGCTTATTCCTCCGCAATTTGCCGGTGTTAAACCAGTTGGTAGGCTAGACTACAACACCGAGGGTTTGCTGCTACTTACAACTGACGGTGATCTTGCCCACAAACTAACGCTGCCAGCAAACGAAGTAGAAAAAACATATATTGCCAAAGTTGAGGGCAAAATGACCGAAAGTCAGCTTGCCGTTATGCGCGCAGGCGTGGTTATAGACGGCATTAGGCTAAAAAAGTGCAAGGTGCAAATAATCGAAACCAAAGATAATTTTACCAAACTGCAAATTAAAATAACCGAGGGCAAAAATCGCCAAATTCGCAAGATGTTTGACGCAGTGGGTGTAAATGTTGTATTCTTAAAGCGTACGGCAATAGCCGGGCTAAAACTTGGCGGGCTTGCACGCGGCAAATGTCGAGAACTTTCTCCAGCAGAAGTTGAGTATTTAATAAAGCTGTAAGTTTTATAATTTAAATGCAACTTTACTCGGCGGGCAATAAAAGGGGCTGGTAAAAGTGGTAAAAAACTATAGGTTTGGGGCTGGCGGAGCCCCACCTGCGGCGGCAGGCGGGGCCGCGGGGCGCCCTTGGGGCATCAGCTAATCGTCCCCGCAACCACCAAACGCCACACACAAAGGCTTAACAGCCCACGCATTACCGGGCTTCCGCCCCAAGGGGCGACCCGCTCTTTGCGGCATTCGCCGCAAAGCCGCCAGCCCCAAACCAAAAACTAAATTTTAGGAGCAGAAATGAATATCTGTATTATAGGTGCAGGAGCCAGCGGCTGCGTTTGCGCAATCGAACTTGCAAAAAACGGCCACTCGGTAACCTTGTACGAAAAAAACGAAAAAATTGGTAAAAAACTGTATATTACTGGCAAAGGCAGATGCAATTTAACTAACGCCACAACCGGCAATATCTTTTTGCAAAACGTTGTACATGGCTCAAAATTTATTTTGTCGGCCGAAACCCGATTTAATAGTAGTGACACTATGGCAATGTTCACAAGTTTTGGCGTACCATTAAAAATAGAGCGAGGCAACCGCGTCTTTCCCCAAAGCGATAAATCTAGCGACATAATCCACGCCCTAGATAAACAGCTAAAATTGTATAAAGTAAACCTAAACCTAAATACGCCAGTGCAAGAAATTGTCGCAAATAGCGGCAAAATTGTCGGCGTAAAGGTCAATAACAAAACCATACCGTTTGACGCCGTAATTGTTGCAACTGGCGGCAAAAGCTATCCCGCAACCGGCAGCACTGGGGACGGCTATAAATTTGCCGAGTCTGTGGGGCATCAAATTATCGAGCCTGTGCCAAGCTTGGTTGCAATAGACGTTTACGACAAAGACATTTTTAGTCTGCAAGGTCTAACCCTAAAAAATATCTCAATTACAGCCTACAAAAACAATAAGCCAATCTATTTTAGTCCAATCGGCGAGTTGCTGTTTACCGGCACGGGAATAAGCGGGCCACTGGTACTATCGGCCTCCGCCCATGTAAACAGGGTAGACATAAAGGACTTAAGCATTTGCATAGACTTTAAACCAGCGCTAAATTTAGAAGCCGTCGAGGGCAGAATTTCAAGAGATATTCAAAGCATGGGCGCTAAACAAATTTCTTCACTTTTAGAGGGGCTACTACCAAAATCTCTGTGCGGAATTTTTGCAAACAGATTAGGCATAAACATGACCGACAGAGCAAATCAACTCAGCCGCTCGCAGCGATCAAACCTTGCAATTATGCTAAAAAACTTTAAGTTGCAAGCTAAGCACCTAGAGGGCTTTGACCATGCCGTAATCACATCTGGTGGAGTATCCACAAAACAAATAGATCCAAGCTCAATGCAAAGTAAACTTGTAAAGGGGCTATACTTTATAGGCGAAGTGTTAGATATAGACGCCCTAACTGGCGGATTTAATTTGCAACTAGCTTTTTCTACCGCAATGGCTTGCGCCAGTAATATAAGATAAATATTCAAAATTTACACATGTAAAGTACTGTTTTTGCAGTTTTTAGCCACATTTTATTAAAAACTATATTACATTTAATCTAAAAACCGCATAATATCACATACACAAGTGTAAAAAATACACAAAAGGAGCAATTTATGTTATTTATATTAGCATTTTTAATATTTTATTTGCCAATAACTTTGCTTATGCCAACCAAAGTTATAAATAAGCACAAATTTCCTAAAAAAAGCAGCAAACAGGGTTATATAATATCAGCTAATCATCTAAGCAACTTTGATGTAATTTTGTTTGATATTAAGTTTGCAAGAAAAATTAACTACATGGCAAAAAAGGAACTTTTTAACAACAAATTTTTTGGCTGGGTACTAAAAAAACTTGGCGCAATAAAACTAGATAGAAAAGCAAAGGACACGGTTGCATATATGACGGCTATTCGCACTCTAAAAAAGGGTAAGCCGCTAGGACTTTTTCCCGAGGGTACTCGCAACAAAGGCAACGACCAAGGCGACATGTTAGAAGCAAAAAATGGGGCAGTTGTTTTTGCTAGCAAGGCTGGCGTGCCAATTATTCCAATGGCAATTTACCGCAGGCCAAAACTTTTTAGAACAAACAAAATATTAGTTGGCGACCCATTTTATCCGCAAGGCGAAAATCCTCGAAAACTAACTAAGGACGAAATTGACCAAAATGTAAAGGCACTCACCGAGCGAATAAACACTCTGCACGCCCAACTAGTGCAAACTTACGGCAAAACCGCCAAACCTAAACTGTCCGCTTAAAAATGGCAAAATCACAAAAAGTAAAATATCCACCAAAATATCATTAGCCGCCAAATCTAAACTATCCGCTTAAAAAGATGATTAATTGATAATAAAATCTTTTAAAACAGTTGAATTAAACAAAAATTTAGTATATAATCCTAGTATCTATTTAGGCAATTTGCCTAATGTGCTAACGTGGCTCAGTTGGTAGAGCAGCTGATTCGTAAACTAAAAAAGAAAGAAAATTTGAAATAAGAAACAGGTGTAAAAACACCTTGTATGCTCGTGTGGCTCAGTTGGTAGAGCAGTTGATTCGTAATCAACAGGTCATGGGTCCGAGTCCCATCACGAGCTCCATAAAAAGTGCTGAAATAAAAGCACTTTTATTATTTTTTATAACAATTTTTATACACCTATTTTTGATAAAAATACACCTAATGTCAAAAAATTGCAACAAATACATTAGCACAAGAGCAACCGATTGCAATAGACAATGTCAAGCGGAAAAATCCATCTAAACCTGCCTAAATACACGTAAAATTGCTCTATTAGGTGTAAATAGGTGTATGTTTTTATCATTTAAGATAAATAAAAATGGAAAATATTATGAAAATTTTAGGATTATTGCTATAATTGTATTAGGAGAGCTTATGGAGAATATCAATATTTTGAATTACAACTATGACGCGATTAAGTATTTTATCAGCGTTGCAAAGCACGGAAGTTTGTCAAGGGCGGCAAGTTCTTTGGACATTTCGCAGTCTGCATTAAGTCAGTCAATGAAAAATTTGGAGCAAAGTTTGGGAGTGATTTTGTTTAATCGCAACACGCGTGGAATAATTTTGACTGAAGAAGGGCGTGTACTTTATGAAAACGCAACAGCAGGAAATGAATATTTTAAAAATGCCATTATTGAAACATTGCGTGTTAGGTCTTTCAACAACTTAAAACATTGCAAAATTTCAATTTCATTTTCATTGGCAAGTTTATTGATTTCACCGATTATAAGGAGATTGCAAGACAAACTTCCAAATATTAATCTCGAATTTTTCAAACACATTTATGAGAATGATGTTGTTGACAAATTGCAATCTGGTGAATTTGATCTTGTGATTTTGAAAAGTAACACTGATTTTAATATTAAAGAAGTTGAAGTAAAAAAATTGCGAGAACTTCATTACGTTTTTGCTTATAGTCCGGATTATTTTAATTTGCCTGAAATAATGACTATGGAGGAACTTGCAAAATTTCCTATCATAATGAAACAGCGAACAGGAAGAAATGACAATTCATGGATAAAGTTTTCTTTTGATAAATTTATTGAATGTCGCAATGACAATCAATGCTTGGAACTGATTAAAAATGGTGCAGGCATTGGTGTATATCCAAAGGAATTGGTGGACAAGGAAAATTTGAAAGTCCTTAATGTTGAAGGATTTGTGCCAACAAAAAGGGCTGTTTTTGCTTGCTTTTTAGCATCTAATGAGATTGCAAAGAAAATCGTGAAAGAGTTATAATTAACATAGCATGTTATAAGAAAAACTTATAATATGTTTTATATTTTTATATATCAAAATTGGCTTTATTATGTTATAATCTATTTGAGGTTGATATGTTATCGCAAAAGATAAAGTTTCTTGAAGGTGTGACGAAGTTTGAAGAAGCGGTTGGTGGATATTCCGGAGCACAAAAATTTTTATTTGAGAAAAATGAAAAAAAATATTTTATAAAAATAGGAAAATTTGAAGTCAGAGACGACTTGGAAGAATTGTTTTCTTGGGCTGATATTCCACATCCAAAAGTTGTTGAAAGCGGGACGTATGATGAAGAAAACAATTATATCATTGAAGAATTTGCTGATGGGACTCCACTGAAATTTAAACTTGACGATTTTGCTCCAAAATTTGTGTATGAATTTGGGTTTCGTATTGGAGAGAGATATCGCAATCTGCGCAAAAAGTTTCCAGACAAGCCTGTAAGTGATGAAACTTATGCAAATTATATGAAACAAGTTGACAAATATCTTGAAAGATTGGCAATAAGTGTGCGTGAGAATAAGGATAAATTATCTGAAAGCCAAAAAGTTTTTTTGGATTACATAAAAAATTTCTTAAACAATAAACGAAAACTTGTAAAAGAAAGCGTTATGGTTTTTGGTCACACAGATGTCAAGCCAAGCAACTTTTTGATTAGTGAACGAGAAATCAATGTTATAGATTTTGAACATACAGATTATAAAGAACTTTCTTTGTCACTGCTATGGTCATTTGCTCGAGCAGACTTCAAAGATGAGAAAAATTATTCTTTTGCAAATGGCTATCTTGATGGACTTTTCAATTTTTATGTTCCTAAAAATTTTTTGAAGTGTTGCAATTACACATATCTTTTCAACATGTGCAAATATTGCTGCGATTACATTGAAAACGGTGAATTTGATAAACTTGACAAATTGATGAATTACATACAGCTTAATTTTATGAAAAATGGAAAAATTCAAGTTGATAAAAATTTATTGAAGGTCGCAAAAGTCGAAGATTTTTCTATGCTTAAAGATTTTGAAATAACTTATATGAAAGGAAGTTATTCGCCGGATAATTTGACTTTTAAGTGTGAAAATGGCGATAAAAAATATTTCTTGAAGATAATGCAAACAAACAAAAGAAATTTGCAGCACTGTCTTGATTTATATGAGTTAATGCAACACTTAAACATTCCAATCAGCCCAGTGCGAACTTATGGGAGTTGTTGTGATAATAGATTCTTTATAATTAATGATTTTATTGAGTATCCAGAAATGGACTTGCATGCAAATAGTTTAACATTTGAAGAAGGGGTTAGGCTTGGACAATTGGTTGCAAAAGAATTAAAGAAACTTAAAGGTCACAAGGCAGCCGGTGTAAGAACTTTTGATAAAAATGATTTATCTAAAACATTGACATGCGATGTTGAATTTGTTTTTGGAGAAAGTGAAAAATGTCCTTTTATTGATATGAAAAAATGTGATGCTCTTTCGATTATATACAAACTGATTAAGAGTTTTGATGACGAAAAACTTGTCTTAATCCATGGCGATGTTAAGTTTGGGAACATTCTGTTTGATGGAAAAGACAAAGTTGTTTTTGTGGATAATGAAAGTTTGATGTGCAGTTATGATATTATAAATTTCTTATACAACATTCTTTCTGGATTTGAAGGCAGTAAAGTTTTGCTATATCAAGGTTTTGTGAACGGCTATTTGAAATTTATGAATGACGGACAAATTCCACAAAGAATTCAAGGTCAAGCCAAATTGTTGATTTTTGCGAGACTTTTGAGAGATGTTAAAGCAATCTTAAATAAGACTGGCAGTGATAAAAGAATAAAATTGTTGAACGAGCTTTGCCAGAAATACATTGTTTGTGACGAGGGAATAGTATGGCTAAAGTGAAAAAATATTCGGCATTAAGGCAGATTTTAAAATTTTATAAAAAACATATTGGCTTTTATATAGGATTTGTCATTATTTTGCTTCTTAAAGCAGCGATATCTTTTTACAGTGCAATGTTGGTTGCAGAAATTATCGCCAAAATGATGGTGGCAGATTTTGACGCTGTTTGGAGAGTGATCGCAATCAATCTTGGGATTTTGCTTGTTTATCACGCACTGTCATATCTTAACACATATTTCTATAAAAATCTAGAAAATAGGGTGAGATATGATTTGCAACAAAAGATTATTGAATCGGCGCTCAACATCAAAATGAGTTATTATGACAATCTTGGCTCGGGCGTTATTGTCACGCGTTTGACATCAGACATTGACCACATTTCTGAAAGATTTAAATCCTTGACGGAAAAAATAGTGAACATAATTCGCAGGGTTTCATATTTGGTGTATATCTTCGTGCTGAACATATACATAGGTATTTTTGTGTTTGCCTCGGTGATCGTTGTATCCTTGGCTTACACAATAAGAATTCATTATTTGTCAAAATTAAAACCGCAAGTTAAAGCACAAAGAGAAGTTGTTAACTCAAAGATCATTGAAACTGTGCGTGCGGTTAAGGACATAAAAACTCTGAACTGCGATGACAATGTGCTTTCGCTTGTGGGAGAGGTGCAAAATGAATTTATCAGAAAAGACAATCATGAATATTATGTTGGAAACTTGCTTCGTAAAATCACAGACGCAGTTGTCAGTTTGAGTGATTTTGCCTTTATGGCATTGAGTATTTTTTTGATGATAAAAATTGATTTGACTGCCACAATTTTTTACACTTGTTATCTTTATAAAGATCACACTTTTACTCTTGCAAATGAACTCGGAGATTTTAGATATGAACTTGCCGAATGTGAGGTTTGTGCACAAAGGCTGTTTGCGATTGTTTATCCAAATGAAAGCGATATTGACCAATATGGCGAAAATTATATGGAGTGTTATGAAGGCGGAATAAGCTTTAAAGATGTCACATTTTCATATGTCCCTGAAATTGAGGTTTTGAAAGGGGTTTCTTTTGAAATTAAGCCTAAAAGCACAATTGCTTTTGTAGGAGAAAGTGGATGTGGAAAAAGCACCATCACAAATTTGATTGGGCATTTGTATTATAAAGACTCGGGGCAAATTTTGATAGGTGACAGCGAAATTGACGGTTTGAACAAACAATTTATAAGAGATAATATTGCCATTGTAAATCAGTTTCCGTATCTTTTCAATTTGTCAATTCGTGAAAATTTCAGAATGATAAATTCGCAAATTACAGATGAAGAAATTTGGCAACTATGTGAAAAGGTGATATTAAAAGATTTTATTAAATCTCTTCCAAAAGGTCTTGACAGCGTAATTGGGGAAGGCGGTTGTCAACTTTCGGGCGGGCAAAGACAAAAACTTTGTATTGCAAGAGCACTTTGCCGCAATGTGAAGGTTATGATTTTTGATGAAGCGACAAGCTCGCTTGACAACACTTCTCAAAACGAGGTGATGGAGGTCATCAAACAATTATCTAGTCAAATGACGATAATTTTGATTGCTCATCGTCTTTCAACAATAACTTTTGCTGATTCTATCATTTTGATTAAAGACGGCCAAGTTGTTGGAGAGGGAAAGCATCAAGATTTAATTGAAAACAACGATTATTACATATCTTTATACAAAAAATCTGTTGGAGAATAAAAATGAAGAATATCATAATTGGTGGAAGTTGTCGGGCGGGAAAAACTTTACTTGCAAAAGAAATTATGCGCGAGTTTGATTGTTTTAGTTATTTCTCAACCGACCATATTCGCACCGCATTGATGTTTGCTTTTCCAGATAAAAATTTTGACCGAGAATATGTGGGAGAATATCGAAGATTTGTTTATAAATTTTATGAGTGCAATCTTCACTATAATAAACTTGGTTTATACATGATTTTGGAAGGTAATCATTTTTCAATAGAGGAATTTTTGCAGTTTTATAATAATGAAAATACAATTGCAATTTTTGTAGGCAAACCTCAATTAAGCGAAGATGAATATTTTAGAGAGATTCGAGAAAACGAAAAGAAATTTGGATCTTGGACAAGTAAACATTCGGATAAAGAGTTAAAAACATTTGTGCAATCTTATCATAAGAAAAATCTTGAAGAGATTGCAAAGGTGAAGAGGCTAAATTTGCAAAACATATTTTATTTAGATACATCTTTCGACCAAATGAAGACAATAAGTGATTTTGTAAAAAACTTGAAAACTATCATATAAAGGCATTCAAAAATTGACAGGACAGTCGGGCTTGTCTTTTTTTGTCAGATGAATAACAAAGTTGAAATATGTATGATATAATCTTCCAAAGGAGCGAGCATGGTTTGGATTAAGTATAAAGACCGAATACATAACCAAGTTGTTGAGATTGAAGTTAATAACGAGGTTGCACATTACCTTTGGTCAAACGATAGATATTGGCGTAGGCTAATGAAAAAAGTCAATAAATATGAGTGCAGCTATTTCAACAGCTTTTTTGAAGATGGCGATGAGGTTAAGTTTGTTGAAACAATTAAAGACGAGAGTGTGGATGTTGAGCAAGAAGTTGACAACAAAATGTTTGTGGAAATAATTTGGAAAGTTGTCGACAAACTGCAGCCTTTACAAAATCAAATTCTGATTGAACGTTTTAAAAAAGATAAGAAACTTTGCGATATTGCCAAGAAGCACAACATGAGCAAAAGTGCGCTTACTCAATTTTTGAAAACAACATACAAACACTTTGTTTTCTTTCTTGCGCGAGATAAAGATTTTGTCAAAACAGACTTTTGGCAAAGCCATTGCAAAGACTTTACGGATGAGTTTATTGATACACTTGAGCAAGGATTGATGGATGATAATTTTGAGTTTGATTTAAATAAGATTTTGGAGTTTTCCAAAGGTTTGACGCAAGCAATAAAGATTGCGGACAGGCTTGGTGTTGGACTCAGTCCAAAAGATAAGAAACTATGAAACTTTATGTCCAAAATAGTCAATGATTTTATTAAAACAATATAAAAATAGAAAAATTCTAATTTTTTTACTTAAAACACATTTACTGCCTAAACTTTTGAAATAGATATGTCCCTATAATAATATAGGGACAAGCGATGAACGACACGCCTAAGTCGTTCTTTTTTGTTGCCTATATATTCAAAATCAATCTTCAGCCCCAAAGATTGAAATATAGAAAATTTTTATTAAAAGGAGGTGAAAAAATGAAAGGAATCAAAAGCGATAAAGTGTTTGAGAAAAAAATCAGAATTTATGAAACTTACAGATTGGATGAATTAAATGAGTATTACCAAAAGCACAGCAAAGAATATGGCAATGTCAATGAGTTTTTGGTGAGTTTGATTTTTAATGGCTTGGAAGCACAAAAGATGTTTGAAAAAGACTCAAAAACTTACTTTTTCAAATCACAAGAACTTGCACAAAATGTGTGTGAAATTCAATCAAAATTGATGAACATGAAGTTGAATGATGAAGCAGTTTACAAAGACCTTTTGAATGTGCTTTATCAAAATCAACTGTTACTTTGCAGACTTTACAATGGAATGTTTGACATTGCTCAGAATGGAAGTATTGATAAAAAGTTTTACAATGCTGGGTTCCACGACGACCCACCAGAGTATTTTGACGATGATAAAGAAAATATCGCTAATAGACTTAATGCAGAATTTGGAATTAAGCCGAAGTTTTAGAAAAAAAGAGTGAAAAATATAGGAATTAAGGGTTCCTGAAAAGTATTGCAAAGCAAATTTCTTGGGAAGAGGAAAAACCGAGCAAAACAGCGAAATAAATTGCAAAATTTTCAATTTTGAGCAAAAGCGAGAGTTTTGACGAAGTAAGCAGGATAAGGACTGGGATATTTTGCTTTTTAAAAGCTCATTTTCGCCCATTAAATCAAGCATTTTATTGGGACAAAAGAAAATGAGCAAAAATCAAAATTGCCTCAGTCCACTTTGTCTTGGCAAGTGGGATGCCCACTTCCGCTTTTTGAGCACAATGTGCTCATTTTTTATAGAGATTGAATTAGAAAAAACAAAAATAAATACGAGGAGAAATTATGAACAACAATCAACAACTTAATATTAACAATTTAATTCAATCGGAAGTTGACCGAATTTCAACTAAATAC
>CAYTHL010000010.1:0-34071 GCA_964437615.1 uncultured Lachnospiraceae bacterium
TATACCCTAGTCGCCCACATTTGGCAACTGTTTTTGCATGGTTTTTGAAAAATTTCGCAATTTGTTGGGCGAAAGGGCTATGGATGACTGGAACGTGCGCTGGTGGGAGCGAGGGCTGCGCGAATATATGGCTGCAAAGTAAAAATGGCAACACGGGGCTGCCATTTTTTTGTTAGATATTGTTAGATTTGTTAGATATTTTGTGCTAATACAACACGGTTTTTCTGCAAGGTGCAAAAATGTCGGTTTTATTAGCAGCGCAAGTTGCCGAATTTTTGGGCGATTATTTGCCTTCTATTTGCTTTGCAACTTCTTCGGCAAGGTTGTCTACTCTCTTTTCTAGACCTTCGCCCATTACATAGCGGGCAAAGCGGCGTACGGTAATCTTTTCGCCAATCTTTGCAATATACTCGTTAATAAGCGCTTGAATAGTTTTGCCCGGCTCTTTAACAAACTCTTGGTCTAACAGACAAATTTCTTTGTAGAATTTGTTAATGCGGCCTGCAAGCATTTTTTCGACAACTGCTTCTGGCTTGCCCTCGCCTAATGCTTGGGCGCGCAAAATTTCGGTTTCTTTTTCTAACTCGGCTGCATCTACTTGGTCGCGGCTAACATACTTTGGTGCTGCGGCTGCAACTTGAAGACACAACAAATGCCCAAGCTCGCCAAAAGCATCGCTTTTTGCAACAAAGTCTGTTTCGCAGTTTAGTTCTAGCAAAACACCATAGGTGCCATTGCCATGAATGTAACTAAAAACTGCACCCTCGGCAGCAATTCTGCCGGCTTTTTTGTTTGCAGATGCCATACCTTTTTTGCGCAAAAGCTCTATAGCTTTTTCTTGGTCGCCGTTGGTTTCTTCTAGCGCCTTTTTGCAATCTAGCATGCCGGCACCAGTTTTTTCTCGCAGTTCGGTTACTTCGCTCATTTTTACTGCCATAAGCGGTATTCTCCTATTCTTCTATAAATTTTTTAATTTTTCTTTTTGGCTTTTCTTCCACAGGTTCTTCTGCGGCCTTTGGCTCGTCTTGGCTAGCTGGCTGCTCTGCCTTTACTTCCTCTTGCTCGGCAGGCTTGTCTACAACTTCGGCAGCAGCGGTTTCGGCTGCTTGGCCAGCTGCAGCAGCGGCTTCGGCCTCTTTGCGTTTAGCTAAGCCCTCTTCGCCTTCCTTGCCTTCAATGACAGCGTCTGCCATTGCGCCAGCAATTAGCTTAACCGCCCTTATAGCGTCATCGTTACCAGGGATAACATAGTCTACTGTGTCTGGGTCGCAATTGGTGTCAACTAGGCCAACGATAGGTATACCTAGGCTGCGCGCTTCACGAACGGCAATATACTCTTTGTGTGGGTCGACAACAAACATAGCACCAGGCAGTGTAATCATATCTTTAATGCCGCCAAGGTCTTGCTCTAGTTTGTCGCGTTCGGCTTTAAGCTTCATAACTTCTTTTTTTGGCAGCAGGTCAAACTCTCCGGTTTGCTCCATTTGGTTAAGTTTTGCAAGCCTATCAATTCTTGCCCTGATGGTCTTGAAGTTTGTAAGTGTGCCGCCCAGCCAACGGTTGCCCATGTAGAACTGTCCGCAACGCTGTGCCTCTTCTATAATGGCGTCTTTGGCTTGCTTTTTGGTGCCAACAAACAAAATACTCTTTCCGCTTTCGGCTACCGACTTGATAAATGCATAAGCTTCGTCAATTAGCCCAACAGTTAATTCTAGGTCTAGAATATAAATGTCGTTACGGGCGGTGAAAATGTACTTCTTCATTTTTGGGTTCCACTTGCGTGTTGGGTGACCAAAATGTACACCAGCCTCTAGAAGTTGCCTCATAGATACTACTGACATAACTTTTTTACCTCCTTGTTTATTTCCTCCCCGCGGATTGACTGCCCTTGCCACCAGCCCTAACCATAAGACCAGCAACCAGCAAGAAACATACTCGCGGGTGCGTGATGCAAGCATAATATCATATAAAAAAAACTTTTGCAAGGGTTTTGCAAAAGAATTTAAAGTTTTTGATAGTTTTGTGGGTATGATAGCTTTTTGGGGGTATGTGGCAGATTGAAATTAGAATTTGGTTTAGTAAATATTGCAATGCTGTTTTGTGGGTGGCGGAAATTGTATTGGTTTTGTAAAAAAATGAATATTGCGGAAGATGGGGGAAATTGGGGTTTAAGTTTGTAGGTGTGGCAAGGATGTAGAGTTGGGGTTTGATTTGTTGTGAAAATGACTTTGGATATTAATTTGTCACAGAGGTTTTTGGAAAACAAATTTTAATGTTTTTAGTGGTAGTTTGAGGGCGGATACAGGCTGGACGCCCCCGGCGGCACGCCGGGGCTCCCCGCGTGCCGAACAGATGCTATTCGGCGGGTTGGCAAAGGGTTATGCAACCGATGATTGATTGTGGTTGAGCGGTGGACAAAGGGTGCTCGGCACGCGGGCGCAAGATGCCGGCACCGCCAGCATCTTGCTGCGTCCAGCCCCACCTTGCTTTTTGCTATTTATCTTCGTCAAGTTGGCTAATAGCCTGTTTGTATTCGTCTTCGGTTATAAGGCCATTGTCCTTAAAACGCGTTAATTTTTCTATCTTTTCAGCACGCTCAGCAGGGGTGAGTGCTTGGTTTACCTCTACTTCGGTGACAATATCTGGCTCTTTGGGTTCGGTTTCGGCATTTGTTTCGCTTGAGGTTTGAGCCTCAAAAGCGCTTTCGGTTGTGTCTGTTACCTTTACCTTGTTAGATAAGCTTGGCAAGCATAATAATCCAAGCAGCCCAAATGGGAAATATAGCACACAGCCAAATATTATCCAACCGCGAACACGCTGTTTGTTGCAAGCAAGTTCGTAAGAATTCATATCGGCATAGGCAGAGAATCTATGCGCTGCAATTATAGAATAGACGCTAATTGGAATAAAAATAATTGATGCCAATAGCACTACTCCATAAAAGTAGGCAAGCACAGTTAAAATGTTAAAAATTATATAATTGAGTTTTGAGTTCATAATATACTCCTTATTATATGCGCGGCGTGTGTTTTTATATCGCTTGCGCTAAATTGTTGTTTTGGCTGCGGCGTTAATAATTTACTGGGCAATATTTGTTTTTTTAGCCAATTGCGATTAAATTACTTTTGGTTAATTTTTATTATTTTATTTACCTACCGAGCCGCTTTGAATTTTTTTCTTTACGCTGGCAATTAGGTCTACCTTATTTTCTTTGCCGGCAATTAGGCGCTTAATATTGCTGCGGTGCGCCCACCAAGTAAGTGCAAATATAGCAAAAAGCAGTAGGCAGACGGTCATTTGTTCAGGCTGTGGCAAACTTTTTGCAGCAAGCCCTTCTGTTATTGTTAGCACCGTTATGCATAAAAAACTTGCAACCGAGCCATATTTAAAGACCATCCAACAACATAAAGCTATAGCCATAACAATTAAAGTTGCTATTGGATTTGCCACCATAAATACGCCAAGCATGGAAGCAATTCCCTTTCCGCCCTTAAATTTGAAAATTACAGGGAACACATGACCAACCATTACAGATAAACCGCTAATATACAAATAAACAATATTCTTGGTTGTAAGCCATACAATTAAACATGGCAGAAAGCCTTTTAAAATATCCAAAAGCAAAGTGAGTGCACCAAGTTTTATTCCGTAGTTGCGGAGCACATTGGTGGTGCCTGCACTGCCGCTACCCATTTTGGTTATGTCGTTGTTGTGTGCAGTTGCAATAAATCTTGCAACGCTTATGTTGCCGACAAAATAACTTACTACTGCTATTATCAATATATGCCACCAAACCATTGTTATACTCCTTTATTTTTTATAAAATTTGTTACTTTTAAAACAAATTTGTGAAATTTTTGCAATTCAGTGCTTATTTTTTAATGTTGTACTTGTAATTTTTTGCAGTATTTAGTGATAATTCTGAATATTTATGCTTAATTTTAATTATTTTTCTGCATTTTTTATTTAAATAAACGAAAATTTTAACAATTTTACCCTATTAATAAGCATTCTTCTCTGATTTACATTTTAATGTCAGCCTAATTGGTGTACCACTAAAATCAATAGCAGCACGCAAACTATTTTCTAGATAACGCTTGTAGTTATCTGCCATTAGGCTTGTATCATTTACAAAGAGCACAAATGTTGGCGGCATCACTCCAGTTTGAGTGACATAGAATATTTTTAACTTTTTACCACCTTTGCTTGGAGGTGCGCTAACCGTATACGCGTTTTGAAAAATATCATTTAGCGTTCCCGCTTTAACTTTTTTGTTTGCGTTAGCATAAACTTCTTCTACGGCCTGCATAAGTTTTTCCATACGCTTTCCGGTTAAAGCACTTAAGTAAACACTTTTAAAGTAACTCATATAGGCAAGGTCTTTAGCAAGCTGTTTATCCATTTTTGCCATAGAGGATGTATTTTTGTCAATTAAGTCCCACTTATTCATAACAACTACGCTTGGCTTAAATTCTTGGTGAATAAGGCCGGCAAGGCGCACATCTTGCTCGGTTATTGGGGTGCTACAATCTATAACCAAAACTACAACATCGGCACGGCGAATACTATCTATTGTTCTAAATACGCTGTATTTTTCGGTGCTTTCATCATCTATTTTGCTCTTGCGGCGCATGCCAGCCGTGTCTATAAGCGTGTATTTTTTCTTGTTGTAATTTAGCGGAATATCTACGCTATCTCGGGTTGTGCCAGCCACGTCGCTTACAATTACCCTATTTTCACCAATTAGTTGATTTATTATGCTACTTTTACCTGCATTTGGCTTGCCGACAATTGCAACTTTTATAGTATCATCTTCGGCAAGTTGCTTATTTGTTTTGGGCAGATTTTGAACAATTTTATCCAATAAATCACCAATTCCACGCGCCTGTTCGCTGCTAATACCAATAGGGTCGCCAAGGCCGAGGTTATAATATTGATACAACTCACTTTCGTTGTAATTATCCAGTTTGTTTACAACAAGCAGAATTTTTTTGCCACTTTTGCGGAGTTTTGTAGCAACTTCTTGGTCGCTAGAGGTTAAGCCGTCTTTGCCGTCTACCATAAACAAAATTAAGTCGGCCATATCTATTGCAATTTGAGCTTGAATTATAATATGCTTAGCAAAATAGTCGTCGCTAGCAAAATCTATGCCGCCGGTATCCACCACTGTAAATTGAGTACCGCACCATTCGGCGGTAGCATAAATTCGGTCACGCGTAACGCCCGGCTCGTCATTGATTATTGAAATTCGCTTACCGACAATTCTATTAAAAAATGTAGACTTGCCAACATTGGGTCTACCAACAATTGCTACCATTGGAAGTTCTGCCATAATTCTCTCCTTTACATATTATACACTACAAAAAGTATAAAGGCAAGCAAATTTGCCCGCCCTTGTATTAATAATATAAATAATATTTTTATAAATTTTTGCAGCTTATATGTTTTATTTAATTGTGCAATATTTAAAAAATGCATTTTTGAGCTATAAAATGTGTAAATTTTGCATAATTATTGCCTTTTGATAATAATTTTTTGTAAATTGCAATTTTATTTTGCGGTTTATTAACTCTTTTTTGTTTGTACTTTTGCCTTCTTTTTACCAAAAATACCAGCAAATAGTTCACTGAAAAATCTTGATACTTTGTATCTTGCTGTTTTGGAAAAGATGCAGCAGGCACCAATTACTACAGTTACCACGCCAAGAGTGCTAAGCAGTACCCAAAGGCTAGATAAACTTGCACCGCTATCTGCATTAGACAGCCCAGTAATTACATTGTACTCGCCAGACGACGTGGTTAAATCAACGTCTTTTAGACTAATTTCGCTGGCATTTTCTGAGCCAAACACAATTATATCCAAAATTTTAGACAGCGGCTTTGTGCTTTCTATACACAAATCTTTTTCAATATTTTCGCAGCCAATTTCAAACAGCATTGCTAGGCTAGAAAGTTGTTGATTATAGTTGCCGCTACCCATATAAATATCCTTTATAAAACCCGGATAAACCTCGTCGGCGTAAGACTTTATAGAGTAAGCAAAATATTTGTTTTCAGCGTAATTTTGGTTTGCAGAGCCAACAACCATGCGAACTTTGCTCATCTGCACACCGTTAACCGTGGTTATATATTCGCTACGCGGAGTGCTGTCGCGGTGGATGTCAAAAATGGCAACTGCGCCGTTATCTAACAGGCTTTGTGCAGTTGTTTGGCTGCGGGTGTATGCGCCGCTATTGTGCGGCAAGTGCAAACTTGTGTTGTAATCTACTGTAATGCCAAGTTTTTTAAAGTTTTCAACCAGTGCGGCGCCAACATCATGGATACCACCTTCGCCATAGACACTGTCGGTGCCGTCTGGGTTATAGTAGCTTTCGTCATTGTGAGTATGATAAACGCCAACCTTTTTAGTTGTAGCGGCATAAGTTACAGGAATTTTAGAACATATAGCGCTTTCAGCTTTTCCGCGGCTGGATTTTGAACATGATTTTTTTGTTGTTTCAATTATCATGTCGCTTCCGCAACTGCAGTTTTCTTTGTAATTTTCTTTGCAATCTGCACTGTTATTGAAGTTGCAATTGTTTTCACAATTTGGGTAGTTTTGAGTTGACATTTTCATAGGTTTGGCTTGTATGGTGCCATTTTCGTCTGGGTCAATCTTTAAACCAGCTACCATATTGGTAGCATAATTAAGCGCAAGACCAGAAGTTAAATTTATAGTTTGCGCACTGGTGGTTTTGGCAGAGATATTATTTTCTTTGGTTGTGCCGTTTGATAACTGCTCGGCGTTTGGATTATATGTACTTTTAACATTATATTGTGGCAATTTTTCGTCGTGGATAAACTTTGCATAGGCAATTTTAGACGAGTTATCCACCCCGCAGATTTCGTACAACTTATTGTCGCCAGAAAGATACAGGTCTCCATTTTCTACATCCCCACCCTTAATTAAAATAACCTCATCTTTATTGGCATAGTTGTATACAGTAAAGTAAGTTTGCGAAGCATTTTCTGTGTCGGCATATGTTGTTGTACTTTTATTGTGACTAATTTTTGTGCTTGTAGCCTCAAAGTTTTTTGCCCCAACAGCTAAGTTTGCAAAAGCGGCAAGTCCTAAAAGTAGCGCCATACAAGATGCAATATGTTTTGTTTTAGAACTTGATGAAGATTTTGGTTTTTTGCCATTTTTAGCCGTTTTGATAGCATTTTTACTAGTTATATTGCTAGTTTTTGCAATTTTTTGAGTAGATATTTTATTCTCTTTACTCTCTGCCGCTGAGGCAATTTTTGATTGTTTAGATTTTATGCTGCCTTGAATATCTTTAGACAATTGCTTATTAGTTTTAGTTTCTGATGCTGTGGCTAAAACTAGTTTGCCATTCTTTTGGCTATCATAAGTATGAGTATCGTAGTTAAAGGCTTTTTCGCCCTCGTCAGGTTTTGCTGTGGTAAAAGCTCTGCCCAAAAATTCGGCAAGCCCAACACTAATTAGCGTTGCTATTACATAGGTACCAAAGGCGCCACCGGTACCAAGGCCAAGCACGGTAGGCGCACCCATTGCCCAGTTTATACCCCACTGAAGAATTTGCGCAGTCGAAATGCCAAATATTGAGCAAATAAAAGCGTTTCTTCGGCTTCTGCCTAGCGCGTATGCAACAACACCCGCAACTAATCCGTAAATAAAAGTGTTGTCCACAATAATATCTTCGGCAGTTTTGCTAGGTAGCAACCATTCTAGCCCGTAAATTACGCCGGCAACAACAATAGTGCCAATAATTGCCCTAAGCAAATCTCTACTCCAACCGCAACTAATTAACATATAAATGCAGATGACATATGGGATAATAAATCCGCCTATTGATACGGCAAAATAATTGCCAATTTTTATTGGCGGAATTGCTATTCCTATTGCAATTGCAAGCAGCACTATAATTGCTTGTGTATCATTTAGACGCATATTGTCTAGTATTTTTTGCCCTGCTCCGAACATGAGCAAAATTATTAGCGCCGTAAGAATTATAATTGTGATATTCATACTAATCTCCTTTTGAGTTAGTATAAATATTTAAATTAAAAAATATGCAAAATTACACCTAAAATAAGTGAAATTTCGCATCAAAACTGACATTTATGTCAAAAGTTTAATATTTATATATTTAAAAGTTTAAATCTTCAATAAGTCTATCGAATGGCAAATTAAATTCTTTTAGGTTTAAATATATTAAGTCGCCACCAATATTATCAAACTTTATATGCGCAGATAGCAACAACTGCCTAGATTTTTTATATTTTTTATTAGCTACTTTATTACCATATTTGATGTCGCCAAGTACTGGCAAATTTACGCTTGCAAGGTGTGCCCTAATTTGATGAGTTTTTCCGGTAACAAGTTCTACTTTTAGTAAACTTAAAATGCCATTTGTTTTAACAAGTTTATAGTTTGTAAGTATTTTTATATAGCCTGGCTTAGGAGTTTGGCTTATGTTAACCATGCCGGCGTTAGGTTGTTTTTGCTCATACGCTGTTAGGCGAGCCTCGTTTTGGCGCGGCTTGCCAACAACAACGGCGTAATATATTTTTTTAATTTTGCCACTTTTTATAGCGCGGATTAGTTCGGCTAACGCCGCTTGGGTTTTTGCAAAAATTATCAATCCGCTTGTGTTGCGGTCTAGCCTATGGACGGCAAACAGATTTTCGCCAAGCTGGTTACTTAGCAAATTTTGCAAACTTGAACCAAAATCTGTCACATCAGCTTCGGCTGTTTCTATTCCCGCGGGTTTATCTGCTATACAAATATTTTTGTCGCTATAAATAACATTTATCTTTGGCTGACTGACGCCGTAAACTTGTATTATGTCGGCATCTTGTAGTAAGACATTTTCCTTTTGACGAACGCCATTTACCTTAATATTTTTTGTTCTTAGCAATTTTTGCAAGGTATTGTAACTAATAAGGCTAATATTAGACTGCAAAAAAGATAAAAGTTTTTGCCCGCTGCCATGATAAACATATTGGTACATAAGTTCTCCTTTGTAAAAAAGTTAAATTATTTATCTACATTTACTGCACGTGCCGTTACACGAGCTGCAGCCGAGAAATTTTGATTTTCCACCAACTTTTTGATTCAATTTTATCACAGCAAATAGCACAATTGCAAGCCCTACAATTAAAATTACAGAAAGTGAGCCTAATTTTACTAGCCAGTAGGTTGCCATAGCACACAGATAGGCGACGACAAATTGCAGCAAAAATATTTTTATCGCAAAGCCCCTACCAAGTTCTTTGCTGGCTACACTTAGTGCTGAAATGCATGGCGAATATAGCAATATAAACACCAAAAACGAGGCTGCTGACGCAGGCGTAAAGCTTACAACGCTGGATGCAAGAGTTAGGCTTGCAGCAAGTTCTGAAAGGCTGCCAACCACGCCGTTTGTTATGCTTAAACAAGACACAACCATTTCTTTTGCCACCATGCCAATAAGCAGCGCAACCACCACGCCCCAACTATTTAGGCCAATAGGCGCAAAGATAGGCGCTATAAATTTTGCGACGCCTTGCAGAATGCTTCCGTCACCACCCGGCACAAATTTAAAGCCAAAACTAACGTTTGTTAGCAGCCAAACCACCACCGAGCAAGCCACGAGCGTACCACCTACTCTTTTTATAAAACTCCAGCTACTAGATAACATATTTTTTAGCGTTCGGCTAACGGTGGGTAGCCTTAACGGCGGTACTTCCATTACAAATTCTGCCGATTTAGACTTGCTTATTTTAACCGAAATTATTGTTACGATTAGCCCAAGGACTACGCCTAAAAGATACAAACCAAAAACTATTAGTGCCTTGTGTGAAGCAAAAAACGCCGAACAAATTATGGCATATACCGGCAGTTTTGCGCTACACGATGCATAAGGCAGCAGCAGCGCCGTACGCTTACGATAATCTTGATTATCTAGCCCTCTGGTTGTTAGCAGCGCCGTTGTTGTGCAGCCGTAACCAAGCAACAAACTTAGTACGCTTTTGCCAGTTAGCCCAAACTTTTTTAAGCTGCCGTTTAGCATAAAAGCTACGCGGCTTAAATAGCCAACATCTTCTAAAAAATTTATACACAGCATAAGCAGAACAATTTGCGGCAAAAAACTTACAACCACGCCAACGCCACCAACTACGCCTTGCATAACAAGCCCGTACGCCCACTCTGCCACATTTATTTTGCACAGGATATTGCTGACTAAATCGGCAAAATGTCCAAAAATTGTTTCTACAATATAAGAAAGCATTTGCCCTACGCCACCAAATGTAATTACAAACACTAGTAGCATTACACAAAGGAAAATTGGCAAGTATAAAAACTTATTATAGAAAATTTTATCCAGTTTGCTTATGCCGTAAGGTTTGTTTTGCTTGGGCATTACGCCATATAAAATTTTATCTATTTGTGCATATTCGTCACTAATTTTTGCTACATTTAAGTCTATATTATTTGGCTGTAATTTATAAAAATTGTCCAAAGTTTGCTTTTTTGATGCGTTTTTTACACTTTTTTGATTAGATTTTGCAGTTTTTTGATTAGTGTCAATTTGGTATTCGGGGCGTTTTAAAATTTCTAAAAGTTCGCTGCAACCACGCTTTTTGCGAGCATCTATTGGCACAACACAAACACCAAGTCTGCTTGCAAGTAGGTTGTAATTTATGCCTTTTACTTCTAATGCCATATTTACAGCAAGTATAACTTTATGTCCGGCAGATTTGAGTTCGTGAGTTAGCAGCAAATTTCGGCTTAGGTTGTGGGCGTCGCAAATGTTAATGATGGTACAATTTTTGTTGTTTGCTAAAAATTTGCAAGCTTCCTTTTCTTCGTCTGAGTATGCGTTTAATGAATAAATGCCGGGCAAATCGTGCAGCAAACACTGCACGCCAAAAACTTCAAACTTTTTAGAAACAACGCTAACTGTTATGCCATGCCAATTGCCTACATGTTTGTTGCTTTTTGTTAATGTATTAAAAAGAGTTGTTTTACCAACATTTGGGTTGCCAACTAAAATAAATTCGATCATTTTACTCCTGCCACTAATCGACTTCTTGAACTATAATTTTTTGTGCCACTATATTTTCTATGGCAATTGTTACGCCGCGAACACTTACTAAAAAGGCTTTTTGGCGCGGAGCAATATATTTTATTTGTACTAACTGGTTAGCTATCAGTCCAAGATGAGCATAGTGTAGTTTTTGCCTAGCGTCTGGCTCTTTAATTTTAACAATTGTTGCCATTTTGCCAATTGCCAAATTTGCAAGTTGTTTTTCCATACTCTAAATTATATTTTGCCTAACACAAAAAAATGCACAATGCAAAAAAGCATTGTGCTAAAGAGTTTGCAAACCAAAGTGGAGAGCTTGCCTCCACCATGATTTTTTTAAATTTTTAGACTATTTTTTTGTATCGTCGCCGCCGTTACCTTCAGCTTCATCCAGTAATCTGTTGTATTCTACAAATACGGCATCAATAATGGTATCGTCTAGCTCTACCTCGAACTTGTCCTCGCCATCTTTGCCACGAGTTACCTTAAATACAAGAGCCTCGTCTTCTTCCATGCCATCTAGCAGTTCTACTGGTTGCAAAATAGCATAAAAGTTGCCACGATATGCAATACCTGCAATTTCAACAAAGTCTATTTCTTCGCCGTTGGCGCCCATTAGGGTAACGACATCATCGTCGTCATCTACCATATGCTCTATAGATTCTGGAAGTTTTTCGTCGGCAATTTTCTTTTCGTCTGCCATAATAATGTTCTCCTTTTACTTGGTTTTGTCTATGTAGTTTTGCAAGATGATTGTGGCTGCTATTTGGTCTACTTGCCCCTTGCGGTTTTTACGGCTTGTGTTGGTTTCTAGCAAAATTCTTTGAGCTGACACCGTAGACAATCTTTCGTCCTGAAACTCGATTGGAATTATTGTTTGCTCACTAAGTTTGCTAGCAAATTCACGCGCCATTTGTACGCTTTGCCCCTCAGTGCCGTCTAGTTTTAGCGGCAAGCCTATTATAATTTTTTCGGCATTAAGCTGCTCGGCAAGTTCGGCAATGTAGCGAACGTCTAAATATGGCGTGCGACGCTTATAGACACTATGCGGCGTTGCAACTATATGCAATATGTCGCTTTGTGCTATACCTATACGCACCGAGCCTATATCTAAACAAATAAGCTTTCCCATTTCTTGCAAATTTACCTATGCTTAGGATAGCACATCTAAATAAAATAGTCTATCAAAATTAACAAGTTTTTTTATTTTTTCTTTTTGCTGCTTTTGCTTTTAGCAGAACTTGTTGAAGATTGGCTTTGCTGTCCATCATTCTGCTGGCTCTGCTCGCCATTAGATTTTAGCTCTTCCATTTTTTGCTGAGCCTGAGTTTTAAGTTCCTCAAACTTTTGCTGAGCCTTGTCTGTTCCTTGGTCTATTTTGCTGGCAAGCTGTTTATTTTTAGCAACTATTATACCTCCCACAACCATGCCTATGCCAAGGCCTATTACTGAACAATAAATGCAATTTTTCATTTTGCACCTCCTTGAACTTTAGTATATTCGGGATGCAAAATTTTATTCAAATTGTCTAAATTTGTTGATTTTTGCAAAAAAGTATGCCTAATCTTGCATTACTGCAAGTTTTGCGTTTTTTTATAATTATCTAACTTAAAAAATAAAAAAAAGCCTAGCGGTATTGCTAGACCTTAAAAAGTTTATTTATGGTGCGTCAACTAAGGTGCAAGCCAAAACTTATTTAGATTTTTTTTGGCAGTTTGCCACTGCATTTTTGATGACATTTTCGGCAAGTGGGCAAACATATTTCTTGCTTTCTGGAAGTTTGCCGCCAATAGCATCTAAAATTTGCTGGCTTGTTATTGCTTTGCATTCGTCAAGAGTTTTGCCAATCATAAGTGTTGCGGCCGCGCTTGTAGCAGCTATTATTGCAGGAGAACCAAAAGTTTGAAACTTGGCATCTACCACATTTTCGCCTTGGGTTAGAATATAAATTTTTGCTATTTCGCCGCAGGTTTCGTCTACAACTTTGCCTACGCCGCTAGCGGCCTTAATTACGCCAACATTTTCTGGGTTATAAAACATTTCTAAAACTTTATCTGTGTACATATTACAATTCCACCTTGTTTTTATAAATTCTTACCGCTGATATGCTGCGGAGTTTCTTTACGACTTTTTGGAGTTTTGCAACAGTATAGTCTACGTCTTCCTTGGTGTTGTTTAGCCCAAATGTAAAACGGATTGTAGATTTAGCAGCTTCTTCTTTGCCCATAGCAAGCAGCACATGGCTTGGCTGCAAGTTGCCAGCGGCACACGCCGAACCAGTAGACACGCTAATTCCTTCGCGGTCTAAAAGCATTAAGATAGACTCGCCCTCTGCACCCTCAAAATATATGCTTGCGTTGCCAGCTAGCCTTTGAGAAGGATGCCCGTTTAACGCCACGTTATGTATCTTTTCGCTTACGCTCTTTAAAAAGTATCTTCTTACAGATTTTAGGTACTTATTGTTTTCTTCAATATTCTCGGTGGCACGCTCTATAGCCTTGCCCATGCCGACAAATGCGGGAACATTTACAGTGCCGGCTCTCATGCCACGCTCTTGACCGCCGCCATCTAGATATTTTTCTATTTTAACACCTTTTTTAACATATAGCGCGCCGGTGCCTTTTGGCCCGTAAAACTTGTGACCAGATAGAGTTAGCGCATCTATCTTCATATCCTTTACATTAATATCAACATTGCCGATAGCCTGCACGGCGTCGGTGTGAAATATTACATTGTTGGCGTGCGCAAGTTCTGCAATTGCTCTAATTGGCTGAAGCGAACCAACTTCGTTGTTGGCAACCATAATGCTAATTAAAATGGTGTCTGGCCCCATAGCCTTGATAATCTCGGCATACTTAACTACGCCGTACTCATCTACTGGCACATAAGTTACTCTAAAACCCTCTGCCTCTAGCGCCTTGCAGCTTTCTAGCACAGACGGATGCTCTATTGCCGATGTAATAATATGATTGCCTTTTTTGCGGTTTGCTCTAGCTAGACCCTTAATTGCCCAGTTGTTGGCCTCTGTTCCGCCGCTTGTAAAATATATTTCGTTAGCGTTGGCACCAATAGCCTTTGCAACCTTTTCGCGCGATTGTTCTAGCGCGTAGTCGGCCTCTCTGCCAAGATTATAGATGCTAGAATTATTGCCATAAAGCTTGCCGTAGGCGTCTATCATATCTCTGTAAACTTCGCTGCTTATTGGCGTTGTGGCAGCGTTATCTAGATAGACTGATTTTTTCTTTTCCATTATGTTCCCCCTTATGTATACTACGCATATTTTAGCATTAATTGTATTGTTTGTCAATATAGTTTTAGACAAAATTTAACAATTTTTGCAGTTTTTTATCAAAATTTTAGGTGTAAAGGGTATTTTATTCGGTTTTTTGTGCATTTTTTGCTTTAATATATAATCAAAAAACAAAAAAGACAACCCGTTTTTTAAAGCAAAAAATTTGCTACCAAAACAGATTGACTTAGTTTATAGTATTTATTATGCATATTATTGCAAGTTGTCTAAAAACTTTTGAAACTCGGCAGGCGAATTATAGCCGATAAGTCTGCCAACTTCGGCGCCGTTTTTGTAGGCAATAAAAGTTGGGACAACTTGAACGCCATTAGTTATTGCAAGTTCTTGCTCGTCGTCTATGTTAATTTGATAAAAGTTAATTTGCCTATTATCTTGCGAAATTTGTTCCAAAACTGGGTGCATCATTTTGCATGGCCCGCACCATGAAGCAAAAAAGTCTACAATAGTTATATCTTTGCCAGCTATAATTGCGCTAAACTGCTCTCCATTTAATTGGTTTACCATACATTCCCCCTATTTTAGCAAAACTGCATTAAAGAATATACTTCTTTAAGTCGTGGTCTTTGATAATTTTGTCCAAATGCTCTAAGACATATACTTTATCTACATTTACAACAATTTCTGGGTGGTCGCCAGTAGCGTTAAAACTAATGTCTTCTAGCAGCTGCTCCATTAAACTGTGCAGACGCCTTGCCCCTATGTTTTCGTCGGTTTCATTTTGCATAACGGCAATGGTTGCAATTTGGTTTATTGCGTCTTTGGTAAATTTTAGCTTAATGTTATCTACGCCAAGCAGCGCCGAATACTGTACAAGTAGGCTATTTTCTGTGTTAGACAAAATATTGACAAAATCGTCTTGTGTTAGGCTATCTAACTCTACGGTAATTGGAAAACGGCCTTGAAGCTCTGGGATTAAGTCCTCAATTTTACTTACATGAAAGGCGCCGGCTGCAATAAATAAAATATAATCTGTTTTTATTGGTCCGTACTTGGTGCTTACTGTAGAACCCTCGACGATTGGCAAAATATCCCGCTGCACACCTTCTCTAGAAACGTCGGGGCCGCCCCTGCCCGAAGACTCGCCGACAATTTTGTCTATTTCGTCAATAAAAATTATACCGTCTTGCTCGGCGCGGCGCAATGCCTCGGTATTTACGCTATCCATGTCGATAAGTTTGTCGCTTTCTTCATTAACAAATATTCTAATTGCATCAACTACACTAAGTTTTTTGCGTTTGCGGCGCTTTGGCATCATGCCGCCCATTATTTCTCCGATATTTATTTCCATACCGGGTGCCATTTGCATTGGCTGTATACTTTCGGTTATCTCTATTTCGACAACTTGGTCGTCGTACTTGCCGGCGATGGCGTCTTTAATTATCTGTTCTTTGCATGTGGCTTCTTCTAGGCCGGGGTACCTATCCTTAAAGATAGGATACAGCACATTTGCAAGCCGCGCGTAGGCGTTAGCCTCGGCCTTTGGCTGAACTTGAGCAAATCTTTCGGCCTTAACAAGGCGAATGCTGGCTTCTACAAGGTCGCGAATCATGCTTTCTACATCGCGGCCAACATAGCCAACCTCGGTAAATTTGGTAGCTTCTACTTTTATAAACGGAGCTTTTACAAGCTTAGCCAAACGACGGGCAATTTCAGTTTTACCAACGCCCGTTGGCCCTTTCATTATAATGTTTTTTGGGTAAATTTCTTCTCTTAGCTCGCTAGAAAGTTTGCTGCGGCGATAGCGATTACGCAAGGCTATTGCCACCGCCCTTTTTGCTGCTTGCTGACCTATGATATTGCGGTCTAATTCGGTTACGATATTTTTTGGAGTTAATTCCATACTACACCTCCTCGATAGTTAAGTTGCCGTTGGTAAATATGCAGATTTCGCCAGCAATTTTCATGGCTTTTTCGGCAATTTCTCTTGCAGACAAATCTGTGTTATGTTTTAGCGCTTTGGCGGCTGCTAAAGCGTAATTTCCGCCGCTGCCGATAGCGCAAATACCGTCTTCGGGTTCTAGTACGTCGCCAAGCCCGCTGATTATTAGCATATGCTCTTTGTCTGCCACTATCATCATGGCCTCTAACTGCCTTAAAGCATTATCTCTGCGCCATAGTTGGGCAAGTTCTACGGCTGCGCGCATCAAGTTACCCGAATGTTTTTGAAGCATGCTCTCAAACTTTTCGCACAAAGTAAAGGCGTCTGCCGTGCCGCCAGCAAACCCAGAAACTACGCTGCCGTTGTAAAGCCTGCGTACTTTTTTGGCTGTTCCTTTAAACACAACGCTTTCACCCATGGTCACTTGACCGTCGCCCGCTATGACAATTTTGTCATCTTTTTGAATACCAATAATGGTTGTTCCTTGTAATTGTTTCATAATTCTCCCTACTAAGCCACAAATTGTGGTAAATTTATTAGATTATATCACGCTTAATTTAATTTGTAAATAATTGATTGCAAAAATTTTGTGTATTTTGGCACAAAAAGCTAATTTGAGGCTGCCTTTTGGCCAAAAATTAAGATTTTGCTAAACTAAACAATTTTATTTTGGGCAATTATTTGTTTAAGAGATTGCAGCGAACGGTTGCTATAAGCAAGTTTGCGCTCTTTTTTGTCTTTAATAATGGTGTCGAGTTCTGGCAGAAGACCAAAGTTGGCGTTCATTGGCTGAAAATTGTCGATACTTGCAGAAGAAATGTAATTTGTTAGCGCGCCGACAATTGTATATTTGCCAAAATCTATTTTTGGCTTGTCGGTAAGCCGATTGTACATGCCTATTGCGGCAATAAGCCCGCTTGCAATGCTTTCTACATAGCCCTCTACCCCGCTTAGTTGCCCAGCTATGCTAATGTTTTTATTATTTTTTAGGCAAAAGGTGCTGTCTAAATATTTGGGCGCGCAAATGTATGTGTTGCGGTGCATGACGCCATATTTTATAAACTCGGCATTTTTTAACGCCGGAATAAGTCTGAACACGCGCTTTTGCTCGCCCCAAGTGAGGTTAGTTTGAAAACCAACCATATTGTAAGAATTGCTGTTTAGGCTCTCTTTGCGCAGCTGCACAACGGCAAAAGGTCTGCGGCCGTCATCGTCTATTAGCCCCACCCCTTTAAGAGGCCCAAATCTAAGGCTATCTCTGCCCCTACTTGCCATAATTTCAACCGGCATGCAACCCTCAAAGACATTTTCATTTTCAAACTCTTTTAGCTGAACTTTTTGGGCACCAACAAGCTCGTCAACAAAGGTATAATACTCGTCTTTATTAAGCGGACAGTTTAGGTAGTCGGTGTTTGCAGCGTTGTATCTGCCTGCCGAAAAAATGCGGCTGTAATCAAGCGTATTACCGTCGACAATAGGCGCGCTGGCGTCGTAAAAATATAACTTGCTGTTTTGCCCAAGCAGATTAGAAAGTTCGGCCGCCAAGCTGTCGCTAGTAAGCGGGCCAGTGGCAATAATTGTTGGGCTATTGTCAAGTTTAGTAACTTCGCCATAGACAATTTCTATATTTTTGTTGCTAGAAATTATTTGGCTGACCTTTTGGCTAAAAATATCTCTGTCTACGGCTAGCGCTGAGCCAGCAGGCACTCTGCAAAGATTTGCAACTTTTAGCAAAAGACAATCTAGCATTTCTAGTTCGGCTTTAAGTAGGCCGCTTGCTGTGGTTAATTCGGTGCTTTTTAGCGAGTTGCTGCACACTATTTCTGCCAAATTTTTGCTAGAATGCGCTGGCGAAAATTTGAGCGGTTTTTGCTCAAATAATCTTACCTTTACACCGCGTTTGGCTAGCTGATAGGCCGCTTCACAGCCGGCTAGTCCGCCGCCTATAATGTTTACTTTTAGCATATCTTGTTACCTTTTGTTAATTTTTGTCTTTATTTTTGCTTAGTGCTTGCAGCTTGACTTTGATGCATTTTGTGCCGTTTACTCTGTCTGTTCTTCTTTTTCGGCTGGAGCAATGGCCTCTTTTCTATTGTATTTGCATTTTGGATTAGGACAAGTTATAAACTTGTTTTTGCTATATAGTTTTACAATTAGCGGCGTTCCGCAGTTTGGGCAATCTTCGTTTGCCGGAATATCCCAACTAATATAGTCGCAGTTTGGATACCCCTCACACCCATAAAAATATTTACCCTTTTTGCTCTTTAAGCGGCGGACATTTTTGCCGCATTTTGGGCATTTTGCAACAACTGGATTCTCGCTTTCTAGTGGGCGGGTGTTTTTGCATTTTGGATAGTTTGGACATGCCAAAAACTTGCCAAACTTGCCACTGCGAATAACCATTTTGCTGCCACACTTTTCGCAAATTTCGTCGCTTTCTTGGTCTGGCAAACGGGCTTTATCTCCGCTATACATGGCAGCCTTTATATCCTTTTCAAACGGGGTGTAAAATTCGGACACAACTTTTTGCCACTCTTTGCCTTGATACTCTATATCGTCTAAGGTGTCTTCCATGCTGGCAGTAAAACCAATGTCCATGATGTTTTTAAAGTGCTTTACTAGGTAGTCTACCGCCGCCCTGCCTAACTCGGTGGATTTTATTGCCTTGCCCTTGTCCTTTTCTATATACTTGCGGGTATACAGCACTTGCACCGTTTGGTTGGTGGTTGCAGGTCTGCCTATTCCCTTGTCTTCCATGGCTTTTACTAAGCTTTGCTCGGTAAACCGTGCTGGCGGCTTGGTAAACTTTTGCTCTGGCTTAAGTTCCTTTTGCTCAAACTCGTCGCCATTAGATATGTCTGGTAGTTTGGCAGAAACTTCGTCATCTTCTTCGACAAACTGGTTGTTGTATAGTATTGTATAGCCATCAAAAATTGGGGTGCGGCCAGTAGTTTTAAACTTGTAGCCGGCGCAGTCTATATCTACGCTTAGGCTGTTATAGGTTGCATCTGCCATTTGACTTGCCAAAAAGCGATCGTATATAAGTTTGTATAGTTTGTACTCATTTTTGCCCAAAAGCGGCTTCATTTTTTCTGGCGTGTTGTCTAGATTAATTGGCCTGATTGCCTCGTGCGCGTCTTGGGCGTCCTTTTTATTTTTGTAAACGCGTTGCTTTTCTGGCAGATATTTTTGACCGTATTTGTTTAAAATGTAATCCTTTGCCATAGCCTGTGCTTCGGGACTAACACGCGTAGAGTCGGTACGGATATAAGTAACAAGTGCAAGTTTGCCGCCAGTAGATAGGTCTGCGCCCTCGTATAGTGCTTGGGCGGTAGACGTGGTTACTTTTAGGCTCATGCCTAGCTTGTTGCCCGCCTCTTGCTGCATGGTGCTGGTTATAAATGGCGCGCTTGGGTGCGAACTTGTTATAGATTTTTTTACATTTGTAGCCTTAAATGTACCGTTAGAAACCTCGGATACAATTTTGTCCATGGCTTCTTTGGTTTTTATTTTTTTGTCTTTGCCGTCGGTTAAAATGGCTTTAATTATGTCTGGGCTGCCGGCTTTAATTAAGCTTGCAGACAGCGCCCAATATTCTTCGGGCTTAAAGTTTTCTATTTCTCTATCGCGGTCGACAACTAGCCTAAGGGTTACGCTTTGTACTCTTCCGGCGCTCATGTTAGACTGAATTTTGCGGCAAAGAATTGGACTTAGCTTATAGCCCACTAGCCTATCTAACACTCGGCGGGCTTGCTGGGCGTCAACCAACTTTTGGTCTATTGGTTTTGGATGCTTGGCGGCCTCTTGCACCGTCTTTTTTTCTATCTGGTTGTAAGTTATACGGCAGTTGCTGTTTTTGTCTATGCCAAGAACTTCGCACAAGTGCCACGCAATAGCCTCGCCTTCGCGGTCGGGGTCGGTTGCTATTAGTACGTTATCCGCCTTTTTATACTCTTTTATAATGTTGTCGACGACCTTCTTTTTGTCGGGCGAAACAACATATTCTGGGGTAAAATTGTGGAGAACGTCCACACCTAGCCCTTTTGTAGGTAAGTCCCGAACATGACCAAAAGTGGCAACTACTTTGTAGTCGTCGCCCAAATACTTTTGCACGCTTGGTTGCTTACCAATACCTTCTATCAAAACGAGTGTCTTCATAAAACCTCCATTTTTAGTTTGCTATTTACTGCAAGTTTTGCTTGCCGCTTTATATAATTAAGGATAAGCAAAACTTATGTGCGGCTAGCCTAGCTAAGTTGGCGACTAATCACACATTACACCTAGTTAGATTAGCACACCCAAAAAGCAAATGTCAAACAACTTTTTTGCTTTTTTATGATATACTTTTATTTACCTATTTTTTATAAAAAAATGGTAAAATTTTTTTAATTAATTTTTTGCGTCAAATGCTTTTTATGTAAAATTTTGCGCAACTTAATTATTTGCTTGCTTAACAACAAAAAATACAATTTTGCTGCCAAATTGGGCAAAATTGCATAGTTTTTTATTATTTTTAAAGTCATTTTTGCGTTTTTTAAATTTGTTAACTGAGCACTTTATAGTAGTTTCCAGAAAGCTTTTTAACTACGCCCATAATTTCTAGCATGCTTAAAGTGCTAGTTAATGCGGCTGGCTGAAGATTAGTTTTTTCTAAAATTTCATCAAAATGAAGCTCATCGCTGCCAATTGCATTTACAATTTGCTGGCTTTGCATGTCTAATTGAACAGCTGGTTTGGCTGAATGCACTTTTAGTTGCACACCTAATTTTTTAAGTATTTGCTCGGGGCTGATTGTAAAACAATCGGGCATTTCGTTGATAAGTTGGTTGCAACCGGCGCTTTGCGGGCTGCCAATATTGCCGGGTAATACAAAAAGTTCTCGGCCTTGCTCTACGGCAAACATGGCGGTGCTTGCCGCCCCGCTTTTTATACCCGCCTCTACAACTAGCACACCCTCGGATAGGCCGCTAATTATTCGATTGCGGCTAATAAAAGAATATTGGCGCGGACGGACTCCCGGGCGGTACTCACTTACAAGTAGGCCATTGTCTGCTATTTTTGCGGCAAGCCCTACATTTTGCGCTGGATAAATATTGTCTAGGCCGCCGGCAAGGACGGCTATGGTTTTGCATTTGCTTGCAAGCGTTGCTTGCGCCACGCAAGTGTCTATACCATAGGAAAGTCCGCTGACAGTTATAAGGCCACTTTTACACACTGCCGTGGTAAACTTTTCTGCCATTTCTCTGCCATAGTTTGTTGGCATTCGGGTGCCAACAATGCCAAGCTTTGGCTCTTTAAGCACGCCGACATCGCCTTTGGTATATAAAACAATAGGATAGTCGGCAAGGCTAGCAAGGTTTTGCGGATACAAACTATTTAAATAAGTTATGGCGTAAATACCATATTTTTCTAAATTTTTAGTTACAAACTCTTCTATTTTTTGTTCGCCAAGGGTAGATATGCGCTCTATTGCACCCTTTGGCAAAAACTCGGCAATTTTAGATAATTTGGATGCGTTGTCAAAAATTTGTGATGGGCTTTTTAATAGTTGCAGCACGCTAACAAATGTTTTTCGGCTAAGGCCAAGACTGTCTAAATATAGCAGCGCAATGTCATCTTTTGTGTACATAAAAATTTCCTTGATTTTCGTTTTTTTGGTTGTTTTTGGCAATTTTGATGCAGAATTTCATGTTTTATGCACCAATTTTGCAGTTTTTAAATTTGAATTTTATCTATGTTGCGGTAATTTATTGCCTCGGCAATATGCGCTGGCATAATGTTTTCTGCACCGGCCAAGTCGGCAATAGTTCGTGCAACTTTTAGTATTCGCGTGTAGCCTCTTGCAGACATATTAAATTTGTCAAAGGCGGCTTTTAACACTTGCTGACAGGTGTCATCTAACTGGCAAAACTCTTTAATTTGTTTGCTATTCATTTTTGCATTGCAGTACACCCCGCTGCCGGCAAATCGGTTAAGTTGAATTTTTCTTGCCGCATCTACACGCTTTTTTACTTGACTGCTAGGTTCTTCGGTGGTTTTGCTATTTAAATCTGTAAAGGCAACACGATCTACATCTACTTTTATGTCTATGCGATCTAGAAGCGGACCCGAAATTTTCTTTAAATACCTGCTAATTTGAGTTGGCGAACATGTGCAGGTTAACTCTCGACTACCGTAATTACCACACGGACACGGATTCATACTGGCAACTAAGATAAAGTTTGCCGGATACTCGTTTGTTCCTGATGCGCGGGATACGCTTATTACGCCGTCTTCTAGCGGCTGACGCAGAGCTTCCAAGCAGTTGCGGCTATACTCGGGCATTTCGTCCAAAAACAGTACTCCGTTGTGTGCCAAACTTACTTCGCCTGGTTTGGCGTCCTTGCCGCCGCCGGTTAGCGCTACATTTGTTGCCGTATGGTGCGGAGTGCGGAAAGGTCTGCTTGTAATTACTCCCTTTTCTGGGTCTAGCACGCCAGTAACGCTGTGAATTTTGGTTATTTCTAGGGCTTCATCAAAGGTTAGGTCGGGCAAAATTCCCGGAACGCAGCGCGCCATCATGGTTTTGCCCGCACCCGGAGGGCCTGCCATAAGTATGTTATGTCCACCCGCCACGGCGATTTCTATTGCGCGCTTAACGGCATGTTGACCTTTTACGCGAGCAAAATCCTCGGCATTAGAATTTATTGCGTCGGCTTGCCATGTACTAAGCATAATTTTTGTAGTTGGCATGGTACCATTTATATGTCCCACAACTTCGGATAGACTATCAAATGCGTATGCATTAATGCCGGCGATGTAGCTGGCCTCTTTGGCGTTGGATTTTGGTATGCAAAAATAGGTATACCCCGCTTGCCTTGCCGCAATTAACAGCGGCAGAACGCCGCGGACGCTTTTTACAGTGCCGTCTAACCCAAGTTCGCCAATAAACACATATTTTTTGGCGGTATCAAGCTTAACTTGGCCGCTTGCAGCAAGAACGCTCATTGCAATTGCTAAGTCAAAACTACTGCCCTCCTTTTTGGTGTTGGCAGGGGCAAGATTTACTGTAATTTTGTTGCGCGGAAAGTACAAAAGGCTGTTTTTTATCGCTGAAAAAACACGCTCCTTGCTCTCTTTTACAGCTGTATCTGGCAGCCCGACCACATCAAAACGAGTCTGACCTTGGTTTATATCTACCTCGACGTCAATTTTATATCCCTTTAAACCACTTAAACCAAAACTATTTATTTTTGCAAGCATAATTTTATCCCTTTGCCCTTTGGACATGTTTATATAGAACATATTAGCACAGCTAATTGCACTTTTGCAAACCATTACCAAAAATTTTACAATATTTGCCGCAGAAATTGTATTTTTGTTTATTTTGTAGTTGACAAACGATAAATTGTGTGCTAAAATTTGCAAGTAAAATAAAAGCCGAGGGGGTGAAACCAAGCATGTCAACCGTTAAAGTGGGCGAAAACGAAACCGTAGAAAGCGCAATTAAACGTTTTAAACGCAAATGTCAAAAAGACGGCATTATTGGCGACATTCGTAAGCACGAAGCTTATGTAAGACCCGGCATTGCAAAAAAGAAAAAGTCTGAAGCCGCAAGAAAGCGCGCAAGAAAAGGTTAAGCAAAAATCCACCACTCTGGTGGATTTTTTATTGGTAAATATTTTTTGAGTTTAAATATTTAATTATAAGTATTTTGTACCTATTATTTATACCTATTACATTTTGAATTGTCTAACTAACTGCCCCAACTATTAAATTTATGCTAAAAATAAATAATATTAAAGCAAAATTAGTAGTTTTGGGTTACGGTGGCAAGGGCGCCGTCGTGCAAGAGCGAGATAATTTTTACTTTTACAAGAGTGTTTGCCGCATAGTTACCGGTAAAGTAGCACATAATGTAGTTTTTGGTATGGCCTGTTAGGTATTCACCTTTGGGTGCTTCTACAATAACGTCAAATTCTTTGCCGATATTTTTGGTTATAAAGTCGGCTTTTTGGCGGGCGGCAAGCTCCCCTAATTTTGCGGCACGTTCCTTTACAGAAGTTGCAACATTATTAAATTTACTTGCCGCCGTGCCGTCACGCTTAGAGTAGATAAACACATGCATATCCGAAAAATTGGCTTTTTGGCAAGTTGAATATGTTTGCAAAAAATGCTCCTCTGTTTCGGTTGGAAAACCCACAATAACATCTGTGGTTATGCCGGCATTTGGAAAATATTTGCGGATTAATTCTACCTTTTGCAGATACTCCCCAGTGGTATAGTGGCGGTTCATTTTTTTAAGGGTATCATCCGAGCCACTTTGCATACTTAAATGAAAGTGGTCACAAAAATTAGGTTGCTTGCTTAAATATTCAACAAATTGTGGGGTAATTATATTAACTTCTAGCGAACTAAACCGATACCTTACTTGTTTGTTTTCAAAAAGCTTGGCAACACTAAGTAGGCTTGTACCGTTATTAAAGTCTTTGCCATAGCTAGACAAGTTTATGCCTGTTAGCACTATTTCTTTTGCCCCGCTTTTGCACATTTGGTCAATTTCTGCACTAAGTTTTTCTAGCGGCTCGCTTTGCTCTCTGCCCCGCAAATAAGGGATTAAACAGTATGAGCAAAAATTGTTGCAGCCATCTTGGCATTTAAGTACATACCTTGTATGATTTCTGGCTGGCTCGGCATGACATGCGGCCTCTACGCCTAAATCTTGACAAATTTTTTGGGTTAAAGATTGCTTGTTTGTAGTGCCGATAACATAGCTAACATTTTTGTGGCTGCTAAAATGCTCACTGTTATTTTGCGAAGCACAGCCACATACATATATTTTACAATCTGGGTTAAGCTTGGTTAGTTTGGTTAACATGTTGCGACTTTTGCGCTCGCCCTCGTTTGTGACGGCGCAGGTATTTAGCACATAGATGTCGGCTGGTTGCAGACCAAATTTTACTTCTATTCCGGCACGGCTAAGACTATTAGCAATTTTTTCACTTTCGTATTGATTAACCTTGCAACCCATATTAATTATACTTGCAGATTTCATTTGAATTTTTACCTTTAAATTTAAAATTTTTGCTTAAATTGATGTTTTGATGCCATTTTTCTACTTTTTATAGCAATATTTTGCAGTTTTTTAGTTAGTCTAGCATTTGCATAAATAACGCCGTGGCAACTATGCTGGCCGTTTCTGTTCTAAGTATTCGGTTGCCCATGCTTGCAATAATTGCACCACTATTTTGCAGTTCTTCTATTTCGGAGTTGTCTAAGCCACCCTCGGGTCCAATAAGTATGGCAATTTTTTGCACCCTTTTGTTTTGCAAATTTTTTATTACCTCTTTAAATTGTAAATTTTGCTCTAATTCATATAGCACTACAAATGCGTCATAGTTTTTTACCTTTTTGGCAATTTGGCTAATATTTGTAATTGGCGAAATGTTTAGCACACTACTGCGTCCACACTGCTTGGCAGCCGAGATGCTGACAAGTTCTAGCCTATCTAGTTTGCCAGTACTAGGTTTTACGTCGCAAAATTTGCTAGAATAGCAGCATAGAGATGTAGCCCCAAGCTCGGTTATTTTTTGCGTAATTAAACTTAATTTGTCCCCTTTTGCAAGTGCTTGATAGCAGTCTAATTGTAAATTTGGTTCGCACAAACATTTTTGCATGCTTAGCACTTTTAGTGTTGCCGATTTTTTATTAATTTGTGTTACTTGCGACAAATAATTATTGCCGTCGCCGCAGAAAAGTTCTACGCTGTCGCCAATTTTAGTTCGCATAACGTTAGCAAGATGATTAAATTCTTCTCCAAAAAGTTCTACTTGCATTCCGGCAGCCGGTTTTTGACCTATAAAATATCTTTTTAGTTTCATTAAATTTCCTTTAAAATAAAAATAGATATATTTTAGTATATCTATTTTACACGCAAAGGCTACAAAATGCAATCTATTATGGCAAATTTTTAGTTTTTGCCACGCTTTGAGTACTGCCTATCTTCTATGCTTTCGTCCAGTTTTTCTACCAATTCCTTTTGAGATTTGGTTAGATTTTTTGGCAATTCTACTATTATTTTTGCAAATAAATCGCCATAGCCTTGCCTATTATAAATTTTGGTACCCTTACCCTTTATAGTTAGGATGGTTCCAGTTTGAGTAAACGCTGGAATTGTCAGTGACAAAGTTTCGTCTATGCCAGCAATTTCTATCTTTTTGCCGAGCATAGCATCGGTAAATGACACATAGACATCTTCGAGTACGTCGTATCCGTCACGTTTTAGCACTTTGTGCGGGCTGACACGAATTAGCGCATGCAAGTCGCCGGCTGGACCGCCATTTCTGCCAGCCTCGCCTTGACCACGCAAAGTGAGAATTGTGTCGTTATTAACTCCGCCCGGAATATTGATTTCTATGCTGCGGTTTTGCCTTGTTGAGCCAGCTCCGCCGCACTTAGGACATTTTTCCTTAATTCTTTTGCCCGTACCACGACAATCTGGACAAACTGATTGGCTGACCATCTGCCCAAACATGGTGTTTTGGGCGCTTGTAACTTGGCCGGTGCCACCGCATCGACTACAACTATCGTATGCTGTGCCGTATTTGGCTCCTGTGCCACGACAACTATCGCAAATTTCACTACGAGTAAAGGATATGGTCTTTTTGCAGCCGTAAGCAGCCTCGGCAAAAGTTAGGTTTATTCGAGCTTGAATATCTGCACCTTGTATTGGCGCATTAGCTTGACGAGATTGTCTTCCACCGCCAAAAGCACCCCCAAACATTCCGCTAAGTATGTCTTCAAAGCCGCCAAAACCAGAAAAATCGAAGCCGCCAGCTCCGCCGCCACCACCAAAATTGGCAGCAGCGCCGTTAGGGTCGCCATAGTTATCATAGTTGGAACGCTTGGTTTTGTCGCTAAGCACTTCGTAGGCCTCGTTAACCTCTTTAAGTTTTTCTGCCGCTGCCGCGTCGCCTTGGTTTAGGTCTGGGTGATACTTTTTGGCAAGCCCACGATATGCTTTTTTTATCTCGTCATCTGTGGCAGATTTGCTTACGCCTAAAATGTCATAATAGTTTTTGTTTGCCATACATTAGGGCTGCCGCGCCGCTTGCGGCGTGGCAATCTCTCCTTTTTTGTTTAGTTGATATTTGGTTTTATCCTAAGGTTTATTTTATGCAATTTTTGCAAAATTGCAAGTTGTTTTAATAAAATTTATGCTCTATTTTGTTGTGTAGTCGCCAAAGTCGTCTGGGTTGGTGCCGCCATTTCCTGATGCGCCGTCGGTGCCTGCTCCGCCGTTAGGGTTGGCACTTTGATACATTTTTGTAAATATCTCGTTAGACACCTTTGTTAAGTTTTCTAGTGCAGCCTTTAATTTTTCGGCATCGTCGCTGTTTTTGTAAATTTCTTTTGCACTCTCTACTTCGGAGTTTAGCTTGGTTTTATCTTCTTCTGAAAGTTTATCCCCGCTTTCTTTTACCACCTTTTCGATAGAGAAAATCATTTGGTCAAGGCTATTTTTAGCGTCGACAACTTCTTTGCGTTTTTTATCTTCTTCGGCATATTTTTCGGCCTCTTTAACGGCTTTGTCTATATCTTCTTCGCTAAGGTTGCTGCTTGCGGTAATGGTGATATCTTGGCTTTTGCCGGTGCCTAAGTCTTTGGCAGAAACATGCACTATGCCGTTTGCATCGATATCAAAAGTAACTTCAATTTGAGGCACGCCGCGTGGTGCAGGCGGAATGTCTTTTAGCTCAAAGCGGCCGATTGTTTTATTGTATGCGGCAAGCTCTCTTTCGCCTTGCAAAACGTGAATATCTACACCCGGTTGATTATCGGCAGCCGTAGAGAAAATCTGCGATTTTTTGGTTGGGATGGTTGTGTTACGGTCAATGAGTTTTGTAAATACGCCGCCCATTGTTTCTATACCAAGTGAAAGTGGAGTTACATCTAGTAGCAATACATCTTTAACCTCGCCGCCAAGAACGCCAGCCTGAATAGCTGCACCAATAGCAACGCATTCGTCTGGGTTGATGCCTGTAAAGGGTTCTTTGCCTATATATTTTTTAACTTCTTCTAGTACCATTGGCACACGGGTAGAGCCACCAACCATGATTATTTTTGAAACATCGCTCTTGGATAGTTTGGCGTCTTTCATAGCCTTTTCGGTTAGGGTAATTGTTTGCTTTACATAGTCTTCTATTAGGCTTTCAAATTTAGCGCGTGTGATAGTTTTTTCTAGGTGCTTTGGACCTGTGCTGTCGGCTGTGATAAATGGCAAGCTAACTGTGCTAGATGTAACGCCGCTTAGCTCTATTTTGGTTTTTTCGGCTGCTTCTTTTAGCCTTTGCATAGCCATTTTATCTGTACTTAAATCTATGCCTGTTTCCTTTTTGAACTCGCTAACAAGATAATCTATAATGCGATTATCAAAATCGTCGCCGCCAAGACGGTTGTTGCCGGCTGTTGCAAGCACTTGGAACACACCGTCGGCAATTTCCAAAACTGAGATATCAAAAGTGCCGCCGCCAAGGTCGTAAACAAGAATTTTTTGACCGTCAGCAGCCTCGCCCTTATCTAGGCCGTAAGCAAGCGCTGCGGCTGTTGGCTCGTTGATAATTCTTAAAACTTCTAGCCCTGCAATTTTGCCTGCGTCTTTGGTTGCTTGACGCTGGCTATCGGTAAAGTATGCAGGCACGGTAATTACCGCTTGCGTAACCTTTTCGCCAAGATATTTTTCGGCATCAGCTTTTAGCTTGCCAAGAATCATGGCGCTTATCTCTTGTGGAGAGTAAGATTTTCCGTTTACCTTAACTTTTTTGTCGCTGCCCATTTCCCTTTTTATAGAGATAATGGTGTTTTCTGGGTTGGCTACTGCTTGACGCTTTGCTATTTGACCAACTAGTCTTTCGCCGTCTTTAGAAAAACCTACCACAGATGGGGTTGTTCTGCTGCCTTCGCTATTGGCAATTACGGTTGGTTCGCCGCCTTCCAACACTGCTACGCAGCTGTTTGTTGTACCTAAGTCAATACCTATAATTTTTGACATAATTTTTATTCTCCTTTTTTTCGCTTATTTTATATATTCGCCAATTTCTACCACGGCGTAGCGGATTATTTTGTCGGTGGCTTTAAATTTATAGCCTTTTTGGTAGACGGCAGTCACCACTCCGTCTTGCTTTTTGTCCTTAATTTGCTGCTTGCTTACCGCATTGTGCAAATTACTGTCAAACGGCTGACCGATAGCTTCAATCTCGGCAACACCTAGCATATCTAGCAATTTTTTTAGGCTGTTGTATATCATACCAAAGCCCACATATTCGCTTGTTTGAGGAGCAACTTTTAGCGCTGCTTCAAACTGGTCGATTATTGGCAGAAGATTGGTTGCCGTCCATTCGGTGGCGTTTTCTTTGGCCTGCTGCTCTATGTCCTTAGTGCGTTCTTTGTAGCGATCTAAATCCTTTTTGTAGACGCTTGCAAGCCGCTGACTGTCGATTGCCGCATCACGCGCCGCTTTTAGTTCCTTTTCGCCTTCTTCTAATGCGTGCTGCAATTGTGCAAAAACTGCCGCATAATCTTCTGGGCTTGGTTGCTGGCTATCGCAGTCGTCGCCACAGCCGCAGTTTTGATTTTTCTCGTTATGGTTGCCTTTGCAGCCGCAGTTTTGATCAGACTTTTTCTCGTCACGATTGTCGTTGCAGCCGCAGTTTTGATCAGACTTTTTCTTGTTTTGATTGCCTTTGCAGCCGCAGTTTTGATCAGACTTTTTATCGTCATGATTGTCGTTGCAACCGCAGTTTTGATCAGACTTTTTCTCATCATGATTGCCTTTGCAGCCGCAGTCGCATTCTTCGGTCTGTTGCTGTTTGACTTTTGATTTTAGATTGTCTGGGTTTGTTTTTTCTTGACCAGAGTTGTTTGTTTGTTTTTCTTTACTCATATATCCTCCTTATCTGTAATCTCCTTTATTTTATCTGCAACCCCTTTCAGTACCGAAATTGCCTTGGCGTAGTCCATTCGGACTGGCCCTACAATCCCGGCTGAAATGGTTTTGTTGCCCTTAAGTTTGTATGTGGCGGTTACAACCGAACAGTCCATGTCGTTGTCTAACCCGCCAACCGATATAGAAAAGTCTACATCTTGGTTTGTTTGCAGCATTGGCAGCAAAGTTTGTTTGTCTTCTAGCAAACTGAGTGCCTTTTTAAGCTTTTTTGTATCTTCAAATTCGGGATAATCTATAAACTTTTCTTTGCCGGCAATAGTAATTTGCTCTTCTAGGCTGCCTTGGCTGGCTATGGCCGCTATTACTTTTGCAAACAGCTCTTGATATTCTTTAAGCTGTGCCGTTATTAGATGCCGCTGGCTAGAAAGCGCACAGACAGGTTTGCCTTTAAACAGACTTGTAAGAATGTTTGCCGCCTCGTCTAGGTAGGGCTGCGACTGCCCGCTTATGTCGGTCATTTCGCTAATTACACCCATGTCGGTTACAGCAACAACCAGTGCGGTAGATGGCGAAATTTCTACTAGTTTAATAGCCTCTATAATGGCATTGCTGCGGTTGCCCATATAAACCACGCTGGTGTAATTAGAAACGTCGCTAATTGTTTTTGCAGCGCCCGTCATAATGTCGTGCAAGTCAACAAGTTTGCGGGCAAAATTGTTTTGAATTTGCAATAGCTCGTGTTTGGTCAGTTTTTTTGTTGGCATAAGTTCGCTGACGTACTTTTTGTAGCCCTCGCTGGTTGGAACTCTGCCGCCCGAGGTGTGTAAATGGGTTAGTAGCCCTAGTTCTTCTAGGCTAGAAAGCTCGTTGCGGATTGTGGCAGACGAAACGTCTGGCAAATAATCTTGCTGAATGGACTTGCTGGATATTGGCTCGCCACTTTTTAGATTACTTTCTACCACAGCTTTGAGTATTTTTTGCTTTCGCTTGCTAAGATTCATTCTCCCCTCTTAATTTGCGGCAAATATTTATTGATATAATTCTATTATGCACAACTACTAATAAATATATGCAAGTTTTTAGCACTCTTACCACAAGACTGCTAACAGATGCTAATATAATACTGCTAAAAAAATTTGTCAACAGTTTTATGACAATTTTTTAAAATTTTTTTGACTTTTTTTGACCTTTGGCAAATTTTAGGGTTTTTAAATTTTGATTTTAGCCCTTTTGTTGCCGCACCACAGCTGGCAAGTTTTCATACAATAAGTTGTGAGCAATATTAAAAAAAGTAGCTGGCGAGGCGTACAAAAGTGTCTTCTCGGCAGACTGTTTAGGTTTTGCTCATTAAAAAAATAGGAGGAAAAAGTTTTTGAGAAAATTATTATGTTTTACAGCAGCCATAATTATGGTACTTTCGTGTGGGGCTTTCTTTGTTGGCTGCAAAAAAACAGCAGAGGGAACAATTAGGCTAAACGAAGTTACTCATAGTGTCTTTTATGCTCCGCTTTATGTGGCAATAAATATGGGCTACTTTGACGAATATGGCATTAAAATAGAACTAACAAACGGAGGCGGCTCTGACGTAAGCATGGCTGCCCTACTTTCTGGACAAGCCGACGTTGCGCTAATGGGGCCAGAAACAGTTGTGTATGTTGCAAGCCAAGGCAGCACCAATTATCCAAAAGTGTTTGGACAGCTAACCAAACGCGACGGCGCATTTTTAATTAGCAAGACAAATTACACAGATTTTGATTGGTCTAGAGATATGGCTAACAAAACGGTAATTGCTGGGCGGCAAGGTGGGCTTCCTGCCATGACTTTTGAGTGGGTTTGCGGAACTTACGGGCTATATAATAATATTAATGTTACGCTAGACACAGATACTGCGTTTACCATGATGGTACCTGTATTTGAGGCCACTGACGCCGAGTTCTGCACCATGTTTGAGCCAACGGCAAGCGAATTTGTTGCTGCCGGAAAAGGCTACAATATGGGCAGCATTGGGCAGTACAGCGGCGAAATCCCTTACACATGCTTTATGGCAAGCCCTACTTTTATTAGCAAAAATGCAGACAGACTAGAAAACTTCTTAAAGGCATTAGACAAGGCGTATAAGTACATAGTTAATAGTAGCAGCGCCGATGTGGCAAATGCTCTTTTGCCTAGCTTTGACACCACTAGCCCAGAAAGTTTGGCAACTGCTGTAGAAAGCTATTTAGCTATCGACGCATGGTGTTCTAACTTTGCTATGACAGAGGACAGCTACATTAGGCTGCTTCAGGTTATGTCTAACGCTGGTCAAATTACAACAAATGTGTCATTTAGCAATGTTGTAGACAATACATATGCAAACAAAATATAAAAACTTTAATTGATTATGGAAAATTTACTTTGTCTTGATGAGGTTTGCTTAACATATCACAGCTTGGGGGGCGAAACCCTAGCCATTGACCACTTATTTTTAGAGGTTGGCAAAAGCGAGTTTGTTAGCATTGTTGGGCCTAGCGGCTGCGGTAAGACTACCATTTTAAGCATAATTGCGGGGCTTATTAAGCCAACTAGCGGAAGGGTGCTGTTAGGTGGTAAGTCTGTAAACAAACCTAGCAGCAAAGTTGGCTACATGTTTCAACGAGATAATTTGTTTGAGTGGCAGTCTATTTACAAAAACGCACTACTGGGCCAAGAAATAATGCACAAAAAGACAAAAGAAAACAAAGAGTATGTAAAACGGCTTTTAAATAAGTATGGTCTTGACGGATTTGGCAAAAGCTATCCTCGCCAACTTTCTGGGGGCATGAGGCAGCGGGCGGCACTTATCCGCACCCTTGCAACAAAACCAGAGCTACTGCTTTTAGACGAGCCGTTTAGTGCGCTAGACTATCAAACAAGACTAAGCGTTCAAGATGATATTTACAGCATAATTAAGGGTGAGCAAAAAACTGCCGTGCTAGTTACTCACGACATAAGCGAAGCCATTGCCATGAGCGACCGCATTGTGGTGCTATCTAGCAGACCAGGGACGGTTAAAAAGATTTTCAACTTAAACTTTGACAAATCTCTTACCCCGTTTGAAAGGCGGAATGTTCCCGAATTTAGCGAGTACTTTAACCAAATATGGGGGGCATTGCAATGAGAAGATGTCCACAAAAGCATGGAAAAAAGACCATGAAAAATAATCACAACTATTCCCGCGAGCACAAAAAGTACTTAGCTAAACACTACTCTGGCACAGTTATGGTGCATGTTTGCCGCTGGCTACTGCTAATTTTGCTACTGCTTGCGTGGGAAGGCCTGGCTAACTCGGGGCTTGTAGACCCATTTATCACAAGCAGCCCTAGCCGCATTTTTAGCACTCTAACCAATCTATTTGCGGCTGGCACTATCTGGCAGCACATTGGCGTAACCATGTACGAAACTGTTTTGGCATTTGTTATTTCTACTCTGCTTGGCAGCGTCATAGCCATTGTACTATTTTTGTGCATTCCACTAAAAAAAGTGCTAGAGCCTTATTTAATAATCCTTAACAGTTTGCCAAAGATTGCGCTTGGCCCACTGATTATTATCTGGATGGGCATTGGCACAAAAGCCATTATAACCATGGGTGTGCTAATTTGCATTGTTATTACAACAATTAGCATGCTTAACGGTTTTTTGGCAATAGAAGACGAAAAAATTATGCTGCTAAAAAGCATGGGTGCAAGCAAACTACAAATTTTATTCAAACTAATTTTGCCCGCATGTTTGCCTAACTTTATAAGCGTGCTAAAAATAAATGTCGGCATGGCTTGTATTTGCCCTGCGAAACGGCTGGAACATAATCTTATTGAACCAACCCAACAAAAGGTCTACAATACTCTCAAAACTACAAAAGGTCTTAATTC
>CAYTHL010000011.1:0-32896 GCA_964437615.1 uncultured Lachnospiraceae bacterium
ATCTTGTGTAGATGTAAAGTTATCTAAGGTTGTTCCTTCTTCGATATTGTTAAGAATGCTATTTAGCCCAGTTTTATAACTATCAGATGTTTTTGCTTTTGTTTTAAGAGTATTTATAGCCGCTTGAAGATTTGTGTAATTCTTACTATTACCCGTAAGACCAACAAGTGCATACAAACCGCTCATCTGATTCTGTAATGTGCTAAGGTTATCAGCATCCAAATTACCATCATTTATGGCATCTATAATGTATTGGTATGCTGCGTCTGTAGAGTCAAAGTCAGCCTCGGTTTTTCCTTCTCCAATAGCGTTAAGAACATTTTGTAGCCCAGTTTGATATGCTTCTAGGGTACTAGTAATGGACGATATTTCATCCTGTTCAACACCAATAGCTTTTGAGTAGCCTTCTATAAATGTAATTACATCAGACATCTTTGCAAAGTCAGAAGTGCTAACAATGTCTCCACTTTGATAGTCGTCGTACTTAGTCTTGCCAGTTTCGCTAAGAGTGCCACCAACTTTGGCTACAACATTGCCGTCTGCATCTACTGCATACTCAAGATTTTTTGCGGATATGTTTAGTGCATCAAATATGTCTGCAACAAAGTCTTCGCTATCCGTTAGAGATTTTTTAAGTTCTGCAATTTGTTCATTCAGGCTACTAATGTATTCTTTTGCGTATTCTGGATATGCAAGCATAAAGTTTTGAGCATCTTCGGCATATGCAAAACTATTCATTGTAACATAAGAAACATTATTTTCTTCATCTTTAACAAAATCATTATATTGACTAATTCCATCTTCAGACAAGTTTATTGTATAATTTTCTGTCCAATTAATTGTACCGTCTTCATTGGCCAACATTTCAGAAGTCAATCCAGCAATGTCAAGCCATAAATCTGTTGGAGCATACACGCTGCTATAATAGTTGTAAAAGTTATTTGCAGTACTTTTATCTACAAAGTCTGAAGTTGAAATTGTAGAAGTCTCTTTGCTGATTGCCTTATTATAACCATCATCAGATAATACAAAATTATTTTCTTTTGTCCAGCCAACTTTATAGTTTACTGTACCATCTTCAAGTTTTTCATAAGCAATTGGTTGCAGCAAGGATGAGTCCAAATTATTTAACCAACCCTCAAGTTGTGTTGCTAATCCGTCATCTACAGTATTTATTGGTGGGTCTGATGGATCATCACCTTTTTGTTCAGAATTGCTAGCCACACAGCTTTTAATAACAAAAGCACCTGTGACCGCAAGTGCAGCTGCTAACACAACTATGACTATATTTCGAATTCTTATACCCTTTTTATTTGTTGTGTTTTCGTCTTGTATATTCGAGTTTGTACTATTTAAATTCGAGTTTGCATTTTCTAAACTCTGCTTTTCTTTTTCAAGACTTTCAATAGCTGCATCCTTTTTATTAAACATGTCGACTAACTTATCGAGGCCTTCTGCATCTTTGTCAGTAAGGGTAAAAGTATACTTTTTTCCGTCAAATTCATAATCTCTTTTAGAACCTTTTGGGGATTCATTAATCGGTGCATTGAGTGCAGCTTTAAACAATTTTTCTTCAAACTGTACAAATTTGTTATAATCTTCAGTTGCACCATAAGCTTCCATTGAATCTTTTACGGAGCCATTCAATAGTTCTCGCACACGACTACAATATTCTGAAAGTTTATAAAAAGATACCCCTCTACCATTTTTAAAATCATTTACCAATTCTTTCGCAGCTTCTATTGACTGTTTTAATTCCGAGCCGTCTACCTTTACATCTCCGACTGTAGTTTCCGATATATTGTATACAGCCTCAAGTTGTTCAACTACACTATCAACTACTTTCGGTATACCAGCAAAGGACTCAAGACCAACTTGTTTTACAGTTTTTGCCATAATAATTTACCTCCAAAACTTTTATTTTTGTTTTGCAGGGTAATTTTATCACACATTTTAGGGTGTGTCAATAGTCTTTTGCAAAATTTCTTAAAGTCAAAATTTCACCTGTTTTGGTATGTTTTAATGCCAATTTTGCAGTTTTTAGCCATTATTGGTGTATTTTTTGTATAAATTTGCACAAAAATCTGCAAAAATATTTTTTAAAAAATTTTATAAAAATTAGCAAAATGACGCACTTTTAGGGCAAAATATTAAAATTTTTCCTCTTTTTTGCCTATTGGCGCCAAATTTAATATATTTTTTAAACCAAAATTTGTGAAAATCTGTGTTGTATTTATAAGCGCAGAGCGAGAAATCTGATAATTTTATTTGAGTTTTGTACATTAATTTAAGTAGAAAATTAAATTAAGCCCCAATGGCTCACATTCTTTTAGGCATTTTATTTAGTTACAGCCACGGCTATTGCTAATTTAGCGTCGTGGGCTATGGAAATTTCAAATTGTATATCTTTTAATTTTTTAGCAGTAATACCGCTAAGTTTAACATAGGGTTGCCCAGAGGGCTTGTGCAAAATTTCTATTTCGGCTAAATTATATTTGCCAAGGCCGCAGCCAAGCGCTTTTAGCACGGCCTCTTTTGCGGCAAACTTGCCGGCTAAGCTATTTGTTTTATCGCTAAATTTGCCACACTTAAACAAGTCACTTTTTTGCAACAGTTCCTGTTGCTCCCTAATAGATAATATTTTATTTGCAAACAACCCCTTTTTGTTTGCTTTAGCTATTCTTTTTACATCAACAATATCTATACCAATAGCCATTATATTTACCCCACTTTGTTAAATTTTTTCTTTATAAATGCAGCTTTTATTGCCAACAAAGTTAAAATAACCACTAAAATTTTTTGTTAGCAAAACTAACCCTTTTGCCCCACTTATTAAATGTCTTCTATATCCACATTTGTGACGGCCTTTATTGCCGCAGATATTGTTGAAGATTCAAACCCTTTTCTTTGCAAAAATGCATAAAGCTTTTGAGTGCTTTGTTGCGGTATTTTGCCCCGCAGATATTTTTGCGCCAAACTAATTGCGTTGTTAAGTTCGTCCTCGTCGGTAATGGCGGCAGTTGCCGAAGCCGATATTTCTTTATTTACTCCCTTTTGGGCAAGTTTTATGCTGGCTTGCTTACGGCTAAGCCTATTGTTTTGATTTACAAACTGCTCAGCAAACTGCTCGTCACTAATGTAGCCATACTCCTGTAATTTATCTAGGGCGCTATTTATGGCGGCTTTATTGTAGCCTTTTGCAAGAAGTTTTGTGTATAGTTCGCGCCGCGTATGCATACGGGTTGCAAGATAATCGCTTGCCTTTAAAAAGGCTTGCTTTGCTTGACTTTGTAGCAAAATTTCTTCAACCTCTTTTTTGTCTACAATTTTGCCAACAAAAAAATTGTTTATAATGGCTGTTTCTTTAAGCATACTGCCAAAATACTCGCCGTCTATAAACAAGTTTAATTTATCTTTATTTTTCTGCTGCCCTAGCCCTGTAATCTCTGCCATTTATTTTGTATAATTTTTAAACCTATAATATCCATTGCCAATTTTTGTTATAAAGCTGGCGCCCCTAATACGCGCCCTTATGTCTTCCACCTCTTTTTCGGCACTATCTTGCGGAATTGCCACCTTAATAACTGGCATGGTTTCATTAATGTTTTGGTCTAAAATATGATAACCTTTTTCGGTTAGGTGCTTGCCTAACTGCGCAAAATCTGAATAGCTAACCTTCATCTCGTAGATATTGCAATACTTCATTACAAAAATCTTAGCAGACCTAACTGCCCCAGAGGCAACGGCGGCATAAGTGCGCGTAAGTTTGCTTTTGCCAAGCTCCTTGCCGCCAAAATATCTTACAACAGCCACTACAACATTGGTTAAATTTGCCTGCTTAATAGCCTCGTAAATAGGCACTCCCGCACTGCCGCCCGGCTCGCCGTCATCACTATTTTTTGCAGTTGAATAGTCCTCGCCAAGCCTATAGGCAAATGGGATATGCTTAGCGTCCTTATTGCTCTTTTTTAGGCTGCCAATTACCGTTTTAACATCGTCTATAGTTTCGGCATGGGCAACATAGGAGATAAACCTAGATTTATCCACCACCATTTGCACGCACGCCGTGCCATCTACCGACTTATATTCTATAAATTCACTCATACAAATTTCTCCGCCAACATTACTTTTATTAAGTTTATATGTTTACACATAGTAATAGTATATATATCTATATTATACAAAAGCCGCGCAAAGTAGTCAAATAAATTTGCCAACCATTTAAAGCGCAGTGCGTTAAATTAATATGCAACGGGCTGGCAAGATATATTTAGCCGCAGCCCTTTTAGCGCGTTATAGTCTGCATTTGGCAGAATGTGGCTGCTATGCGCCTCGCAGCAGATAAGTTCGGTAAGTTTAGTATTGGCCTTTGCAGCATTTTTATCCGCCGCGCTGCAGATAGATAGCGCACTAAGCATTTCCATTACACCAAGAGTGGCGTCTGCCGTACCCTCAACGCTGTTTTTTAGTTTAACTAAGTTTTCTAAAATTTGGGTTGAAATTAGTTGCGTTTTGCTAGATTGCCCCGCAAGTTGCTTTAACGCGTCAAGCACCGCCGCCGCGCTGCAAGACAAAAATTTTGTGGCTCCTTGGCAGATAATTGTGCCGTCGCCAAGTTCTATTGCAACGCACGGCATGCCGCTTTTCTTAGCGGCGTCGGCGGCGGCAGCCTCTACCTTGCGAACCGGAATTTCCGCCTTATGCCTAGATATAATTTGCGCTATAGTTTTTGCGGCACTATCCTCCGCCTTGCCAAGTTTTGCGTCACACATTGCCCTAAAATATCTGCGGGTTATCTCCTTGTACCCCGCCTCTTTGCAGCCCTCGTCGTCGGTTATAGCAAAGCCCGCCATATTTACGCCCATATCTGTAGGGGATTTATACAACTGCTCGCCCCATATTTTGGTCAAAATCTGGTTTAAAATAGGAAAACTCTCTATGTCACGATTATAGTTGGTGGCTTTTTTGCCATAAGCTTGCTTGTAAAAAGGGTCAACCATGTTTTTATCGTTAAGTTCGGCAGTGGATGCCTCGTACGCCAAATTTACTGGGTGATTAACCGGCAAGTTCCAAATAGGAAAAGTTTCGTACTTGGCGTAGCCGCTTGGCGCGCCTTTCTTGCTCTCGTGATACAGCTGGCTTAAGCATGTAGCCATTTTGCCACTGCCCGGCCCGGGAGCCGTAACCACCACAATTGGCCTAGTAGTTTTAATATACGGATTAGCTCCATAACCCTTTTCACTTACAATTAAGTCAACATTGTCTGGGTAGCCCTCGGTTGGGCGATGAATGTACACCCTTTCGCCCATTTCTTTTAGACGGCGGACAAAGGTATCTACCGATTTTTGACCTTTGTACATGGTAACAACAACGCTGCCAACATACAGCCCCATGGCGCGAAGCCTGCCAATTTGTCTAATAACCTCGCTGTCGTAAGTTGTGCCGTAGTCTGCGCGTATGCGCTTGCGGTCTATATCGTGGCTTGCAACCACCATGACAATTTCTAGTTTGTCTTCTAGCTTTTTAAGCACAGCCACTTTGGCGTCGGGCTTAAACCCCGGAAGCACCCTCGAAGCGTGCAAGTCGTCAAAAAGTTTGCCCCCAAACTCTATATAAAGTTTGCCGGAAAACCTGTCCACCCTTTTTAGGATGTTTTCCATTTGCAACTCTGCATATTTTTGACTATCAAAACAAATCTTCATATTCTACCAACTTTTGCTTATTTTGCTGCTTTTTGCTTATTGCTCGGTTACATTTAGTCCAAGATATTTTTCCAAATTAAACTTGTTCCACGCAAAATTTTCTTCTGGCGGATAAGCTCTAAACACCATAGAATCTTTGCTAACAGGGTGTAAAAATTTTAGCTCTACCGCAAACAGATTTAAAGGCACTTTTTTAGGATTTTTAGAATACTTTTGGTCGCCAACTATTGGACATTTTATTGCAGCAAGCTGCACTCTTATTTGATGCGACCGACCCGTTTTTAACTTTATCTTAATTAGGCTGAATTGGCCAGATTTTTCCAAAACTTTGTAACTAAGTTCGGCACGCTTGGCACCATCTTCAGCTTGCGGAACAATTGATACCTTGTTTTCTTTTTCGTCCTTTTTTAGATAATTTATTAGAGTGCCGCTAGAATTAACTGGCACCCCTTCACAAACAGCAAAATAGGTTTTGTCTAATTGCCCGCTCTCTATTTGGCTAGTAAGACGCGCCGCACTTTTGCTATTGCGCGCAAAAACCATAACCCCGCCAGTTGGACGGTCTAGCCTATGCACTAGCCCAATGTATGCATTGCCGGGCTTATTGTACTTTTGTTTTACATAATCCTTTACCATAGATAGCATATCCATGCTGCCAGAGCTGTCGGCTTGGCTAGGCACTCCCTGCGGTTTGTTTACCACCAAAATACTATTGTCTTCGTATAAAATATCCATTAATTCACCTTGTTTTGTATGTTTTTATCTAATTTTTATTTGCTTATTACCTTAAATTTGCAAATTTTAGCTATTTGTACAAGCATAAAATTGCAATAATTAATCAAAAACCGCAAAATGCTGCCAAAATGGCGTAAAAAATTAGTAATTATCTAAAATTGCTTGCAAATCTATAGTGTCGCTAGTTACAACAACGGCCATAGCTTGCTCTGTGTACTCGCCATTTTGAGTTATAACCACAGTAGATAATTTTCTGTTTTGCTGAAACATAAACAAAATGCTATCTATTGTTATACTGCTTGGCGCAACCTCGTAGTGCACAGATACATTTAGCACTTCTAGGCTGCTTGCAACCGGCTGCTTAAGTAGTGCATCTACGCTTAGCCCAGTAGATACCGCCCCGCCAATTGCGTCAACAATCATCTTGCGGTTAATTACACCAACAAGCGTCTTTTTTAAATAAACTGGCACTATGGAATAGCCGCTCTCGTACATCTTTTTGCATACGCTAGCAAGGGAGGAGTCACCGTCGCAGCTGTATACTTCCCTTTTTGGCAAAACATCAAGCACCCTTGGCGGCGTGGTTATCAAACGGGTAATCTGCTCTAATTCTTCTACAATTTCTATGTTGGGCTCGGCAATAATTTCATCGCCCGCACCGTGAACAATGGCGTTGCGCAGTCTGCCAAACTCAATAAGTTTATCTTCGTACTTTTTAACAACCGAATTTAGCGGCGCAAGTTTTCTAACAACCTCACTAAAACCCATTGCAGGTTTTAAATCGTATGTGTTTTTTAAGGCCTGCACCAACTTGTTGTACGAAGCAATAAATCTTTCTCCGTTAGATTTTTCCATAAAATCCCCCTTGTTATCCTTTTTTGTGGCTAAATTTTACCTATTGTTTACTTAAAATATCATAAATCTTTAATAGTTGTCAACAAACGCCGCAAAGCAATAAAAAATTTTCAACTTTTTATTGATATTTTATTTTTTGTGGTGTATAATACTATTGTGTTGTGCTAGGTGGGGAGTTAGCGGTGCCCTATTCCTGAGATCCGCTATAGCAGGGCTGACGGCACTTTTAGGCGCAAGGTATGGGTTGACAGAACACTGGCAAGCGGCGTTGATCCCAAGGTCCTATGCAATAGACATTTGTGAACCGTGTCAGAGCAGGAATGCAGCAGCACTAAGCAGAGCCGTCTATGTGCCATAGGGTAGCTTTGGAGTAGCTGGCTACTGGTGTGGCGGATCGGTGCTTTGCGACGAAATTTGTGCACAACACATTTTTTTAAAACTTTCCGAAAGGCTACCTACCTTTCGGTTTTTTATTGCAAAATACATTTTGCTTATTGTATTATTATATTTTTTAAGCCCGCAAAACGCAAATTTCAAAAATAAAAAATGCAAAAAGAAAGATACAATCTTTCCTTTTACTCAATTTTATATCCTTTTAAAAGTTGTTTGTTCTCTTGCGATAGACGAAAACTGTCTTGGCATTTACTTATTGCTTTGTTTTGTATATATGCGGGCAATGTCTTTTTGCTTAATAGCTCTATTGTGCTATTTGAAAATTTAACCATCGCTGTGCTTATAAGCCAAGCCGCGGCCATGTCTATATAATAACTGTGATTTTCTATTGTTGTAACAAAATTTAGCACACTTTCTATAGTTTCTGGTTTAAAATAATAGTTCATTAACATAACTATGCCCGCTCGTGCTGTAAAAGTATGGTCACTTTTTGCCAAATCCATAAATTTAGGCAAAAATTTATTCTCTTTGTCTTTCAAAAAAATTTTACAGGTACTGCAAACACAGTCGCAGGTAGCCCAGTTATCTATGCGTGGGCAAAAATTTACCAAATTATTATAACACTCTGCCATATTTTTGCCTTGGGACATAATTAAGCCCGCAAGCATAGTTTCTTCAAAGTATTCATCCTCTAAAATGTCTATTATTTGGCTTTCTGCCGCAAGCTCTTTTGCAATTTTTCTCAAAATCGGCAATTTTACACCTATTAATTTCTTATTAGTATTGACAACTTTTTTATTAAAACTAGCAAACTCCTCTCCGGCCGCCGCCGCAAAAAGGTTGTCTAGCACATCTTGCCGCGATGTAATAATCATAACATTTTACCTTTTGTTGTTAAAAAATTCTTTTAGTAAATCTAGCAATTCTGCTAGGGTTTGGGATTTACAGATTGATGTTTTTAGGGCGGCGGTGTTTGGCAAGGTTTTTAGATAGTGACAGGCAGTGCCACGCATGGTAAGCAACACTTGCTTGTCTGGATAAAACTGTCTTAAAATTTTTATATGCTGCTCTATTTGGTCTAGTTTATTAATTTTGAATTTTTTATTTGTAATTTCGGCAAAAATTTCTGGTGCACCAATTGCGGCCCGTCCTATTGCCACACCCGCCGCCCCAGTGTATGCTAAAATATGGTCAAAACTTGCTTTGCCCGTGCAGTCGCCGTTTGCGAACACGGGAATACTCACGCTCTGCACAATTTCTTTAATAGCCATAAGATTACTTTTGCCAGAATAGCCTTGCGCAGCCGTTCTGCCATGAACGGTTATGGCGCTTGCCCCAGCATCTTGGCACATCTTGGCAAATTCGACGCCGCAAATGTGGCTGCCGTCTATCCCAATTCGCATTTTTACAGTAACTGGTCTGCCCCCCGCAGCCTCTACGCATGCCTTTATAATCTCGGCGGCAAGTTTTGGGTTGCCCAGCAAGGCGCTGCCATCGCCATTCTTGACAATTTTAGGGGTGGGACAACCCATGTTTATATCTATTATATCAAAATCTTTAAGTAGTGGATTTTTGCAAGCTGCCGCCATGGCTGCCGGCTCGTGTCCAAAAATCTGCACGGCGCGCGGGTGCACATCGCCATACTGGCACAATAGTTCTTCGGCCTTTTTATTGTGGTATTCCAAACTTTTTGCCGAAACCATTTCTGTACAGGTTAAACCCGCCCCGTAATAGCTAGAAAGATACCTTAGCGCCATGTCAGAAAACCCCGCAAGAGGCGCCAACACCGCGTTGTTTTTTAGTGTAACATTGCCAATTTTTATGCTTTTCATAACCTTTATTATACCCGCAAAGCACACCAAAAGCAATATTTTTTGCCCCAATTTATTTTTTTACAGCCGCTTTTGTCATTAGCTGCTTGCGCTTAGCCACCACAACTAGGGTAATTAGTCCAATATAAACAATTAGAGTTGCACTGCCGCCAAGCACTAGGCTCCACAAGCTGCTAAAACTGTCTATTGTTAGACTGCTTGCAAAAAATGCTACAACACCCACTATAGCGCTAATACCGATTATTATACAAATATCTACAAAACTAAAGGCCTTAATTTCTTTAAAAATAAAGAAAAAATTTATACTTGCAGCCAGCGCAAAACAGATAATGTCACTAAGTTCTGCGCCATAAATACCTATGCTAGGTGCACTAACCAGCACACACAACCCTACAACTTTTGCCGCCGCGCCCGCCACCAAACTCCACATAGGCACTTTTACATGGCCAAGCCCTTGTAAAACACTTGCCGAAACCTGCGCAAGTGACAGTGCAACAATATTAAGCGCCCCCACTCTAAGCAAATTTACACACACTTCTAGCTCGGTTGCCGAAAATGTCTTTTTGTACAAAAATCCAATAATTTGCGGACTAAAAAAATAAAAGACCAAACTGCTAGGCATACCAACAAGCAGCACAAACAAAAAAGCATTTTTAATAGGAGTTTGTAAATCTTGCCCTTGCCCGCTAGCCTTTTGTTTACTTATCTGCGGCAAGATAGCCGTGGCAACGCCAATGGCCGCCACAACCGGCAAGTTGCTAAGCGAGCCAACTACGCCGCTTTGTAGCCCAAAAAGTTTGGTTGCCGTAGCAACATCTACACTTTTAGAAAGCAGTTTAACCACAAGGGCGCTATCTATAAGTAAACTAATTGGCATAATTATACTGCCTAGCGCTATCGGCAACGCAATAGATAAAATTTTGCCAAGTATCTGCTTGTTGGTAAGCCTAACGGGGGTATCTAAAAGCAAAAGTGGGGTGTATTTGCGACGGGTTACAATCCAACAAATTAACATAAATGCAAAGGCCGCAACTTCACTTATTGTCACCCCAAGTAAGGCGCCAATAGTTGCAGCAACTATACCTTTAGGCATAAATATTTTGGCAAGCATCAAACCAAAAGCCACTTTTAGCGCTTGCTCTAAAAGGTTACTAACGGCGGTGGGCACCATATTTTCTCTGGCCTGAAAGTATCCCCTAAGCCCCGAGATTATTCCAACAAAAACCACGGCTGGGCTAATTGCCAAATAGCAGCCAAAGGCGCTAATGTTGCCTTGCAGCTTTGCAACCGGATAACTAAACGCAACAATTAACAGGCTGCCAAGAATAGAAAAAGTAACAAGTAGCAGCATGCAAAACTTAAATGTTCGTTTGGCTAAGCTGTACTCTCCGCTTGCCCATTGCTCACTTAAAATTTTGCTTATACTGGTAGGAAGTCCGCCCGTTGCAAGCGTAAGCATTAGCGTGTATAGTGGATAGACCATTTGGTACAAGCCCACACCCTCAGCACCAACAATTAAAGCAAAGGGAATGCGATAAAACGCACCTATCACCTTGCCTATAAGTCCGCAGATTGTTAATATTAACGCGCCTTTAACAAAACTTTTAGCCATGTTTAAATTTCAGTTTTGGCAACACATTGCCGCTACCTTTGGCTTTAGTATTAGCAAATTTCTACAAAAAATGCAAAATAACAGCACAAAACAAAAAGCTGGCATCAAAAAAGATGCAATTTTCTTGCACCTTTTATTTGTTTTTACTTGATTTTGCCAAGTTTTTGCCCTTTCTATTTAAAATAGCCTCGCCGATTACCGCCTGTGAAATGTCATATTCGGACTTTTTTTGCGGCTGATTTACTAGCGGGTTGCCAAACGGGCTATCAAGTGGGCTACGCGGCATAAACGGATTATCCATTGAGTCGTCAAAACCACCAAATCTGCTCTTATTGCCGTTAAAATTAGGCGGTCTAAAGATTGGGACATTGGTTCTTAATGGCTCATTGTCACCAAGTTTTGGCACAGAATTTGGCGTTGCCGCAGTTTCGGCAAAGGCTGCCTCTTCTGGCGCCTCAGCTTGCGCACCACTAGGCAAACTTGCCTCGCCAGCCCCCACCTTTATGCCAGAATAACTTCCGGTAAAGTGACCATAAAAGTCGTCGGGCTTTATATGTTCGGTAAAGTTTCGCGCTTGAGTGCTGCTCCATAAATTTTGTTGCAAAGTCTGACCACTACTCCATTCTTTCTCGTAGTCATCAATTGCAAGTGTATCTGCCTCTTTAGGCGCAGTTTTGGCACTTGCAGCGGCTGCCGCTTGTTCTTTTTTAATATCAGCAAAGCTAACAACTTTTCTTTCGCCCGTTTTTGCGCTGCCAAACTGCTCAATAAACTTTTCGCTTTCGGCAGTTAGCCTTTGGTCAACCTCTATGTCTTTGCTTTGGGTAGTTTGGGCGCTTGGCGGAGTTCTGGCAAACACAGGTTCTACTGTGGCAGAGCGACTGTCGACTTTTAGCGCCTTTTTACTCACCTTGCTAAGTCTAGATTTTTTGCTTATTTTAAACTCGTCTGGCTTGGGTTTGGCAGTTTCGGTAGGTTTTGACTGCTGTTTGGCAGAACTTTTATCTTTTTTCTTTATGCTGTGTTTTACTAGCTTTACAAAAAATGTGCATAAAACAAATGCCATTAAAACAACAAAAACTGCTATCAACAGACTTTCTAACATAATTAGCTCCTAGGGTTGCGGATTGCCCCAAGTCCTCCCGCGCCGCCCGTGGTTGTATTATTTTCTTCTCCCTTGCGTGAAATGCTGTTGCGCATGCTGGTATCTGCTTGAACATTTTGCATATTATAGTATTCGTCAACGCTAATTTTGCCTTTTCTTAATGCTTCAGCTAGTGCCTTTGGTACATCGGCCTCGGCTTTAACAACCATGGCGCGCATCTCTTGCACCTTTGCTTTCATCTCTTGCTCGGCGGCTATTGCCATAGCTTTTTTCTCTTCGGCTTTGGCTTGTGCAACACGCTTATCGGCTTCGGCGCGTGCAACTTCAAGTTCGGCACCAATATTTCTGCCAACATCTATGTCGGCAATATCTATAGAAACAATTTCATATGCAGTGCCGCGGTCTAGGCCCTTTTCTAGAATGGTGCTAGATATAAGTTCTGGGCTTTCTAGTATCATTTTGTGACTGTCCATGCTACCAACCGTGGTAACTACGCCCTCGCCCACACGCGCAACAATGGTTTCTTCGCCAGCACCAGAAATCTGCAAGTGCATATTACTCATAACGGTAACTTTTGCCTTAACTTTAAGTTCTATGCCGTCTTTAGCCACTGCCGAAATCTGCGGCGTTTCAATAATTTTTGGCACAACACTGTTGCGCACAGCTAGGTACACATCGCGTCCCGCTAGGTCGATGGCTTTTGCCTGGCTAATAGTTAAATCCATGTTCGCCGAGTGCGCAGCAATAAGCGCCTTTACAACCCTTTCTATGTCGCCGCCAGCCATGTAATGCGTTTCAAGTTCATCAACGCTCACTTTTATGCCCGCCTTTCTGGCAGTGATGTAGTTTAGCACTATTAATTTTACATCTACCTTGCGCATCTTCATGCCAATAAGTTTTGTCATAGATATATGAGCATTAGAAACTACTGCCCTAAACCACAATTTCATAGGTACAAGAATAATTAAGGTTATAATAATCGCAAGCAAAACTGCCCCCGCTACGCTTAGCCCAACAATGCCACCAATAGACAATTTTCCAAGTAAATTTAAATTTGTTAATACTACCATATTTCGCCCCCTAATAAGTTTGCCACACACAAAAAAATGTTTTGCATATCAACCATTTGTTTACAGCAAAATTATAACACCAACAAACAAGAATATCAATAGCAAATTTAAAAAAAGTGCCCTAGCAACCAAAGTTTCTTGAAATTTTTATTAAATTTGCAAAATTTTGTAATAAATTAACAAATATTAGTGCAGATATACTTGCATGTGACTAAAAAACCGCAAATTTAATATAATTTTAATGCAAAAACACCTATAAAAAGCAAAATGGCGAAAGATATAATCTTTCGCCAATATTTTTTTATCTAATTAATTGCCGCAACCAACTCGTCGTAACTCATCTTAATGTAATATACTAAGTAGTTATCGTCCCCAAGGTTGCTAATATAGTCGTAATACATTGTATTGCGCACCATGGTAAGTAGCGTGCCACTAGAACCAATCATTTCGTCGCGAATAAGTTCGTATACATATTGATACAGGCTTTGGCTGCTTGCCGTGCAAACGTAGGTTGTTTTTAAAGTATCGGCGGCTTTTTGTACAGCCTCATTAACTGCATTGCTGTCTTCCAACCCAAATATATTGTTATATGTAAACTCGTCGCCAGTAACTTTGCCGCCCTCAAGTACGTCGTTTACAACAATTATATGTATGCCATAGTCGGATATTGCAAAATTATCTGCAGAAATCTCTGTGTTTTTATAGCCATTTTCTATGTAAGATGCAACTAGTTCCCTAGCCTTGTCTGTAAACTCGGCAACATAGGTGCCGCCGCCAACAGTATGGTTATCGCCTTCGGACGAGATTATCATGCCAACATAATCAGATAAATCTGTGCCAAGAGAGGCGCTGTCTTCTGAATATTTGTATGCGTGTTGCATAAACAAATTGGCAAATATCTTATTTTTTATTTCGTCAGAGCCATTGTTTGCATAGTAGGCCTTTATTAAGTCGGTAGAAATTACATAACTAACATTTTTGTTGTTTTCAAGCTCTTGTTGAATTTCATCTGCAGTTTTATTTTCAATAGAATAAGTACTTAAAATACCCAATGTTGTGGTGTAAGTTGTATTAAATTCGTCAAGCACAACTTTAACTAATATGGTGTCTTCTGTGCATTTTTCAAACACAGATTGCAACAAATATGTGCGCAAAGTGTAGCTGCCGTCTTCCTCTATCAACTTTTGATAAGTTGGGTCTGCGTAGGTGCTAGCGGTGGCGTTTACATCAAAATAGTAGCCGCTTATGTAGTCGGTGTACTCGGCATCTTCTTCTGGCTCAACAACATTGTAGTCACCGTCGTAATAAACCAAAAGTTGGTTATTGACACCCGCTGCGCTTAAAATTTCGCCAATAATTTCTGTAGAGCATTTTTCAAGTTGTGCGTTTGTTAAATAAGTACGCAAGGTGTAGCTGCCGTCCTCATTTTCAATCAATCTTTGATAGCTGTCGTTACACTCTGTTTGGGCATCAACGTTAAAGGTGTCATAGTAGTAGCCGCTAATAGCTGCCTGCCATTCATCACTGTCCTCTTCTAAATCTTCTAGTTCATAATCTGGGTCTAGATAAACTAGTATGCCAGCACTAATGTTGCTTATCTCGCTAGTTGTTATATAAATTGTGTTGCCGTTGGCGTCAGTTACGCTTGAAGTGTTAGCCTTTTCGGTTAGTTTGTAAACCGTGTAGCCGTTGTCGTCACGGTAGCTAGCGTTGTTGTAGCCAAGCCAGCCGTTTAAACTAGATTGCTCGCCACTAGTATAGTTTTTCCAGTCTTCTACAGCAATTTTATAATAATTGTCTCTATAATACTTATATTGATTGTATATTTCTAATAATGCAGAACTGCTATTGCCCGGAAATTCTTCCAATGCCTTGGTAATTTCGTCGTCAAAACTAATTAGCAAGTGCTGAACTGTAAAGTAATAGTACTCGCCCTCGTCGTAATAATATAGCATCAAGGTGTCGTCTGCAGTGGCTGCAACAACTGCTACATAATTTTCTTCAATTTTGTAGTTCTGCTCATCTTTGCCCAAAAGTTGCAAGTATCTTAGCACAATTGCTCTGTCTGTAAGCGCATTGTACATGCTTTGTTCGTCGTTTAATAGGCTTTTAATGTATGCAGAATATGCATTGTATACATAACTTTGATAATAACTTATATAAATTCGTTGAATTTCTTCGTACAGCACCTGAACTTGAGTTTTATTGCTGCCGTTAGCCTTGCTTGTAAGCAAAAGATTGCTAATGTACATGTCGTAGGCAGTCTTTCGGATAGAATATTCTTCGCTGCCGTCCTGCATACTTGTGTAGTAATGGCTATCTGATACTCTGTTTATAAAGTCTGTCATGCCACTATAGCTGTATTCATCGTCTTCATCGGCCTCTGGATAGCTGTCTGCCTTATACTTAAACAAATATTTTTTAAGCAAGCTTATCATGCTGTTTAGCCTGTCTTTTGTAATGTCTTCACCAACTTCGTAGGTTACATTTTGCTTAGGGTCGCCGTTGCTGTCCACCGTTTTGTAAACATAATCGTCCATTTCGGCAAAAGTGTACTCGGTGTACTTGTACGCCGTAACACTGCTGCTGGAAGAATCATCTTCAGATTGCAGCCTTGCTGGCAAATCTGCGTCTTCTACCCCACGCTGAGTATAAATGGCTTTTTCGTAGGTGTCTAGTTTGCTAGAAATATACTCAAAAACATCTTCCCAAACTTCGGCCTCGTCTTGGTCGGTGTAAAAAACTTTTCCCAGAGCTTTAAGGCTATCAAACTCCTGCAAAATTGCATATTTCAAAATAATATTTTTGTAAAATATATCCAAAATTGTGTCTTCGTCGTAATAGTAAAAATATGACGAGTTTTCTGAGTAAAAACTGTACCACAAATTTACAACTTTTTCTTTTGACAAAACAGTGGTGCCAATTTTTATAGCATCGGCCGAAAGCGAACTTGTTTTATCTTTAACAATAAGGCTGCATCCAGAAAGAGTAAATGCAAAGGTGCAAATGCAAACAATAAGTGCGAGTATTCTAGTTTTTAGCGATTTCAATTATATTTACCTCCAAAAGTTGGTGAAAGACTGACTTTTTTAAGCTATTAGCCACTGCTTGGCAAATAAAAAATTAATCTATAATAAAAAATTTGCCCAAAATAATTCTTTTCTATAATCAGTATAGTGTATATATTATTCCATAAATAAAAAAAAGTCAAGTGTAAATTGCTAATTGATATACACTAAACAAATATTTTTTATAAAAAGTGGTTTTATTTTTTGCCAAAAAATTACTACAAATATGGCTGCAAAGAAGCCAGTTCTTCGCCGGTGGTTAGTCTAAACTGCTTAGATAGTGCCGAAATTACATTTACAAGCCCGTCCCTGCCGCTAAATTTTAGCCGTGAAAGGTCTTCTAACCCGTACATATCTATGTTTTTTAATATGGCGTACTCTTGCTTGGAAAGTTCTAGACCGCCCACCACACTTGCGCATTTTTTGCAGATGATGCCACAATAATCAAAATTGTAACTAGCACCATAATCTAGCAACGCATCACTGCCGCAGCAGGCACATTTTTTGGTTTGCACGCCATAGCCAACTATGCCTAGCCCAGACAGCAAAAATTTAATTAGCACTGCCATAGGGTTGCCACTACCAAATTCTAGTTGTTTTAGGCATTTTGCAAGCAACACAAACAAACTGAGCGCAGCATCGTTTTCTTTAACTGTCTTTTTGCAAAATTCTAACATTGCCGTGCCTACAATATATTTGTCAAAATCTTGCGAAATAGAAAAAAAGTTCTCTATTACGCTGGCATTTATTACCGTGTAAAAGTCGCCCTTTTTGCTTAGCAAAAACTCGGCAAAACAAAAAGGCTGGCTAAAACTAGCTAGTTTTGCTTTGGCTTTTTTTACGCCCTTTATGGTTGCCCAAATTAGCCCTTGCTCTAGGGTGAATAATGCTAGGCGCTTGTCGGCGTCCTTTGCATCTTTGCTGTCTAGCACTATTGCCTGCAATTTTAGTTCGTTCATGTTGTCTTCCTTTGTGTTGTTTTGGTTTGCTAAATTATTTCTTTTATATCTCAAAAAATTTATAATCCCGGCTGATTCTGCCTGTTTTTATTTCGCTTGGCCTGCACTTCTCTTACCCCAACAATAGCCCCGTAACAATTAATATCACCCGTTTTAAAAAATCTGTCCCAAGCCCACTCGTTAATTACATTTAAATCTTTATCCAATTTGTTATTTGCCATGTTTTTGCCCTCCCTTTTGGTTGATATTTTTATTGTTGCCGGAAAATTTTAGGTTTATACATTATTTAATAAAGGCTTTTTCTTGCCGTGCAAATTTTGCTTCATTGCCCCGCAACGCTAGATTTTATGGGGTATTATGTCTGACATAACAGGTAAATTTTTGGCTAAAATTTGCTAAAATATAGGCACCAAAATTTACAAATCTTTATCGTTATAGCCAAGCTCGGCAAGCAGCCCCGGGCTATTCTTCCAGCCGCTGCGCACTTTTACAAATAGTTTTAAATCTACTGGCATGGCTAGCATTTTTTCTAGTTCTTTTCTTGCCGACATGCCAATCTTTTTTAGCATGCTGCCACCCTCACCTATTATTATCTGCTTGTGGCGTTCGTTTTCGCATATTATGTCTGCAAAAATACTCGTTTTTGTTGCGCCCTCTAAATACTGAGTAATTTCTACTGCCACACTATGCGGAATTTCTTGCTGCAAGTACAAAAGAGCCTTTTCTCTTATGGTCTCGGTGGCCAAAAATTTTAGTGGACGGTCGCTGCAAGTGTCGGTTGGGTATAGAGGCTCGCCCTCGGGCAAGTTTTTGGCAAGCTCAGCGACAAGCTCGGTAAGCCTGTCCCCTTTTAACGCGCTAATGGTGAAAAACCGCTTAACCCACGTAAACCCGTTAAGTTTTGCCAAGATTGGGTACAGTCGCTCGTAGGTGGCAAGGTCGATTTTGTTTACAACCACATAAACTGGCACCTTGCTGTTTTGGTTGCTAGAAATTAGCTTGTAATCGGTGTCGGTAACGCTGGTGGCGTCTAATAGTATAACTATGCAATCGGCGCCTTTTTTGCCACTGTCTACGGCTTTGGCCATGTACTTGCCAAGCTGCGACTGCGTATTTTGCACCCCCGGGGTATCTACAAATATCATTTGATAGTCTGGCGTATTTAAAATTCCAAGAATTTTATTGCGAGTTGTGTGAGGTTTTGGGCTTGTAATGCTCACTTTTTGGCCAAGCACCGCGTTTATTAGGCTGCTTTTGCCAACATTTGGCTTGCCTATTACGGCTACAAATCCAGATTTATATGCCATTTCTACTCCTTTTGCAAAACCGGCCATTTATGGGCTGGCTACGCTACTATAATAACTTAAAAATATTTCTCTGCCTTTGCAAAGCTGCTAATTGTGTTCTGCTAACGCTATTTTTTAGACAATTTTTGCTCTAATTCTTCTTCTTTTTGATGCATAATTTTGTAGTCGTAATCGACAATGTGGTCGTAACCCATTAGGTGCAAAATGCTGTGGATAACCAGTTTTTGAACTTCGGACTTGTAACTTTTGCCGTAATCTTTGGCTTGCTTGCGGGTTTGCGTGCCACAAATTGCCATATCGCCCAAATAGGCAAGATTTTGAGAACTAGATTGCACCATTTGCCCTGGCTTCAACTGATAAGCCGGAAAAGATAGTACGTCTGTAACCTTGTCAACCTGCCTAAACTGGCAATTTAGGCGCCGAATTTCGGCTCGGCTTACAAACTTTATAGTTAGCTCAACGGGCTGCTGCCCTAGTTGCATCAAACTTTGTGCCGCCACCCGCCTAGCCAGCCGCTTTACGCTGGGCAACGCTCGCCCCATAGTGTTTATCTTGTACTCGCCTGCATTTTTCATAATCTTCCCCTTTTATATTAATAGTTTACCACAGCAAAAGACATTGGGCAATCATTTTTGCCCAAATGTTTTAAAGAAAATGCTTTCTGACGCCGCTAGCCGCTTATTGAATTTTTTGCAATTCCCCCCGCACAGCGACGGGGTTTAGCGCAGATTTTAGATGAATAGCAAGGAGCAAATTTTTTATCCACAAGGGAGTTTAGTTGTGCCTAAATGACCGAGTGGTAAAAAGTTTTCTGGCGCAGCTAGCCGCTTATTGAAATTTTTGCAATTTCCCCACAGCTAGCCGCTTATTGAATTTTTTGCAATTTCCCCACAGCTAGCCGCTTATTGAATTTTTTGCAATTCCCCCCGCACAGCGACGGGGTTTAGCGCAGATTTTAGATGAATAGCAAGGAGCAAATTTTTTATCCACAAGGGAGTTTAGTTGTGCCTAAATGACCGAGTGGTAAAAAGTTCGCGACGCAACTAGCCGCTTATTGAATTTTTTGCAATTTCCCCTGCACAACGACGGGGTTTAGCGAAAATTTCAGTTTCAGAACCAGGCGCGTGTGTGCAGCCGCGACAGGAGTTTACTTGCGTAAATGACTGCTGCGGCAAGCGCCCGCAACGCAGTTATGGAGCTGAAATTTTCGCTAAGCCCTAAACCCTTATGCCAACGGCACCCTCCACCGTCACATAACAATCCACCCTAACAAGCGAGCCCTCTTTAACTATGCTGTAGTTGCACTCCAAAATACTGGATACGTCTTGTATATCCGAAAGTGCGCGCGCTTTAGCACTAGATAGTACTTGGTCTTTTACACTTTCAAAATCTACAAAAGTTGACTGCAATTCTACTTCGTAATAGGTTGTGGTGCGGCAGATTATTGGCAAAAAGGTGTTTTTGCATACGTAGTTTACCTGCTCCTCGGTTTGGTACAGCGCAAAACTTGTGGTGCCACCACCGTAAAGTGTAGCGCCCATAATTTCTAGGCTTGTAAAGGTTTGAGTGTTGCCAGTACGCACTAAATGCGCTTGGTTTTGGTCAAAAATTTCAGTTGCGTAGTGCCAAACTCTGGCGGTGATGCTGGCGCGCGGCAAAATATCGCCATCCGATTCTACCAAAACTTGCCCTTTTACAACCACATCGCCGGCCTTAACTTTGGCAATTCCGCTAAAAGTGGTAATGCTGGTTATAATGCAGTTGGTTTCGGCAACAATTTGGGTATAGGGCTCTTCTTCGGCGGCCTTGGCTTCGGCAAGTTCTACAATAATAATGGTGCCGTGCTTGGTTATTGAGCAGTTTTCAACCAGCTTAAATTCTGCCATAACTTTGGTTTGTATTTGTTTGGTTTTGCCAGAAAATCTTTGGTTTTCGACAATTCCATTTTGCACCAAAAACTCTTTTATTTGGCTAAAAGTGGGGTCTGTAAAAATGCAACTGGACTGGTTTTGGCAGGTGTGACCACTAGGAATAATAAACTCAACTTTGGTTATAAAACTGGTCATGTAAACTACAAAAAACACTGAAAATGCCATGCCTAGTAAGCCGCCTATCATATATGGCAGACGCGCTAGTAGGCTGGCTAGTCCAAGTTTGCGAGTAATTATTAGTTCTAATCCAAACTGCTGGGATGCACTGCTAATTACGCTGTCGTTTGCGGCACTTGCAGTAAAAGACAAACTATGTTTTTTGCGTTTTACATGTTGCATTCCAACGCCGCTACTGGTTAGGCTAAAAACAAAATTTTCTAAGTTAAAGCCCTTGGCTTGGTAGCGGTATTTACTGGCCGCACTAATAAGTTTATTCATACCCCACCCCCGCACCCTTTTTAACTGATAAAGTTAGTTTAATAAATAAGGCGGACGCAAAGTTTTTGCCGCTAAAATAAAATTGAAGAAATTGGCGAGCAAAAAAATTAATCATAATTTTCGCCCACCCATTCTACTTTGCCATGGACAACAATTTCGCTAGGAGCAAGCGAAAAGATTTCTAAATTGGTGCCGCAAATTTGGATAATCCGCTTGTTTTTTGCAAGCACAACAAGCTTGGTATCGGTAATTTCTTGCAGTTTTTTGTATCCTTGCACAATGGCGCCCTTGCTTGGCATAAAGGTTACAAGCAAATCGGTAGAAACTTTGTCTATGCCAAGAAGTTCGTTAATTTCGTCTAACATACTTTTGCCCTCGGTAAAGTTTATGCAAAAGCAAAATTAGATAGAATAAAAATCCGCCATGACAAATAGACGGTATAAATATGGTTCATTTTAGGTTAATAAAAAGCAAATTGTGCTGCTCGGCTTTAAAACGGAGATTTTTACATTGCAATAATTTTTAAAACTTAACGCCACTTGCATAGCAAGAGTTTGCTATACGGCTTTGGCAATACAATATGCAGAAGTTTATGTGCCAAATATGCTAGCCAAACAAACTTTACAGGCCCAATAGGTAATCGGCAGATACATCAAAAAATTTGCACAACTTAATTAGCATTTTTATGTCTGGCAGGCTTTTACCGCACTCCCATAGCGAAATTGTATCTTGGCTTACAAATAATAACTCTGCTAGCTGTGATTGGCTTAACCCCTTGGCTTTTCTTAAAATTTTAATATTTTCTGCTATATTCATAAAAATATTTTACGAAAAATTTTCGTTTTAGTCTTGACATACGAGAATTTCTCGTATATAATGTCCTCAATAACACCATAAAAGGAGGAAAAATTATGGCAACAATAGCAAAAATAGCCGATGTTTTTAAATCTTGTGATGATATAGGCATAAGTACTGAAACTATACCCGATAACGCATGGAGCGAAGGTTGGGCAATTACATCAAAACTAGGTAGAACAGTGCTAATTAATGAAAAAGGATGGGCAGTCGTTTTACACCCAAGCTGCAAAGATGTACAAGCATGCAATAAAGGCACATTTAAAATGGTCGCTAACTTGAACGGAACTAAAACAGAATGTTTTTTGGTTCCACCAATTAACTGCAGCTCACCAGAAACCTGCTGTGTGTTCGACCCAGAATTTAAAGATATTGCAAATTACATGTGGGATGACCCAGCATCTGCAATGGCTGATATAGCCATAGGTAAAGTACAATTTGAAGATGATTTTGGACTAGGGGAACTGCTTATTTTATCGGTTATTGGTGGAAACAGCATTAATTACACAATGAACCAACTAAAAAAAGAGGCAGAAGAAGCACAAAAGAAATCTAGTTTAGTTGGACTACTTATGGCGGCTACCAAGCTACAAACAATAGAAGATAATAGTCAGCGCTATTATCGTCATTTAGAAAGTGCTAGAGATAAACTTGTTAAAAAGGAGAGAGAATAGAATGAGTAATCAAACAACTACCCCATCTAAAAAAGAAATTGAAAAATTAACCGCTCAAATAGAAGAGCAATTTAATAGCATAAATGCAACACTCGAGAACATAAAAGCATTAATAAAGTCTATTACAAAATAATTTTAAAAAGTAAAGCAGGCCAAACTTGGCTTGCTTTGCTTTTTGTTTTGTATTGTTTGTTCTTGGTTAGTTAGTAAATGCAAATTATATATATTTTTTAGCTTAGTAGTGCCGCTGCCCTACTTGCAGAAAATAGGTTTGTTTATTGCTAAGCGAGGTTTGAATAAAACTGGTTGGTGGCAACTACTGGCAAAAAATAGGTTTGTTTATTGCTAAACGAGGTTTGGGTTAGGGCTTTTGCTTTTTTTGTTTAATTTGGGGGTTTAGTCCACTTTTTATAAGGCTGCCTTGCAAAGGGCCATTGGCGCTATAAGATAGGCTATCGGGGTTTATTTCGCCAATGTATACGGGCGTGTTATCTATATGGTCTATGGCGGTGTAATAGTAGATGATGCCATTTTTTTGCGTTACTTTGTCCATACTTACATAAACGCCGTGCAAATGCCCAAAAATGACAATATCTGTGCCAAATTCTTCTAAAAGTGCCGTAATTTCGTTGTCGTCTTTGTAGGAGTTAAAGGGCGGATAGTGTATTAGGCAGACAAGTTTATCCCCCTCCCCCCTAATTTTTTGAGCGCTTTGCAGGGTTAGTTTTAGGCGCTCAACTTCTCTTTTGTATAATTTTTCGTCTTGGCCAGAAAGAATTTTGCCGCGCCTTGGAACAGTCCAGCCCCTTGTGCCGCAAAAAACATAGTTGCCAATTTTTATGCTGTCGTTTTGAATTGCCGTTATGCTTGGCGGCAAAATCTCACGCACGGCGGATATGCTTTTCCACCAGTACTCGTGGTTGCCCTTTATTACAATTTTTTTGCCGGGAAGTGCGTCTATCCACTGCAAATCTGGAAGAGCTTCTTCTAGTTTCATGCCCCAACTTAGGTCGCCGGCGATGCAAACAATGTCATCTGAAGCAACTAGTCGCTGCCAATTTTCGGCAATTTTGCCCGTGTAGTTTGTCCAGCTGCCGCCAAAAACATCCATGGGTTTGTCGCACGCAAAACTTAGGTGCAAATCGCTAATCGCCCAAATCTTCATTTTTGCCCCCCTTTGTAGCCGCATTTTGTGTAGCATTCGCCCCACTTTGGATGTTTTTTTGTGTAGATTTCTCGTTGCTTACTTCATCGCTTGCCCTGGCAATTTTTTCTGGGCAAATAAACTGCCACAAGCGGCTTAAAATTTGCTGCTTGCCCTGCCGTGTTTGGCTGCTAGACACAATTATGTTGCCCTTGCCAACTTTTAGCGCGGCGGCAATGTCTGTAATGGCCTTATCTACTTGGGATTTTGATAGTTTATCCGCCTTGGTTGCAACTATTGTTACGCTTAAATTTTTGCGGAACAAAAAGTCAAACATAATGTGGTCTTGTAAGCTTGGCAAATGCCTAATATCCAGCAGCAAGATTACGCATTTTAGGTTGTTTGCCGTGGCAAAATAGTCTTCTATCATTTGCTTCCAGCGGTTTTGCTCGGCGGTGCTTACCTTGGCAAAGCCATAGCCCGGCAAGTCGGTAAAAACAAACTTTTTGCGCACAGCGCCGCTTGCAACAGTAAACTCAAAATAGTTAATTAGCCTAGTTCGGCCGGGCGTGCTGCTTGTTTTTGCCAGTTTTTTACTGTTAGAAATCATGTTTAAAAAGCTAGACTTTCCTACATTACTGCGCCCCACCACGGCAATTTGCGGCAAAGAAAAGCTCAGTGCTTGACCACTAGATTGGCTTTGCAAAAACCTTGCCGAAATTATTTCCATAAACACATTCTACCACACCCTCAAAATAAATGCAATCTTATTTTTTGTAGATGAGCAAGAATTTAGCTGGTAAAAGTTGCAAAAACCTAAAAAAACATAGTTTAAACTATGCTTTTTAGGTTTTAATGTAAATTACTGTGCCTTTATGCGGTTTGGGTGTCGTCTTGCTTGGCGGTGTCGGTGGCTGGCTCGGGCTTTTTGAAAGTTTCCACATCTATTTTGCCTTTGCTGTCTAGGTCTACCACCACTTTGCCAATGCTTGGGTCGCTAGGCGCAGAGTACATTATTGGAAGCATGGTGTCTTCTATAATGCTCCTTAGCCCTCTTGCCCCCGTCTGCAGTTTTATGGCTTGCTTTGCAAAATAGCTGATGGCAGCATCGCTAAACTGCAATTCTATGCCGTCCATGCTTAGCATCTTTTTATACTGCTTAACTAGTGCATTTTTTGGCTCGGTGAGTATTTTAACCAAGCTTTGCTCGTCAAGTTCTTTTAGACTGACAATTATTGGTATCCTGCCCACAAACTCTGGAATTAAGCCATATTTTGTTAGGTCGTGAGGTTTAACTTGGGCAAGCAGTTCGTCATTAGACTTTTTGCTTAAAGCCGTAATTTTGCTTCCAAAACCTAAGCTGTCGTCACTTTTGCCGCTCTCTTTTATAATTTTATCTAGCCCAACAAAAGCACCGCCACAAATAAACAAAATATTGGTGGTGTCTATTGGAATGCACTCCTGATTAGGGTGCTTTCTGCCGCCTTGCGGTGGAACATTGCTAACGGTGCCTTCCATAATTTTTAAAAGCGCCTGCTGCACGCCCTCGCCCGAAACATCACGGGTAATTGATGTGTTTTCCATGCTTTTGCGTGCAATTTTGTCTATTTCGTCTATATATACTATGCCACGCTCGGCACGTGCCACGTCGTAATCTGCCGCTTGAATAAGCTTTAGCAAGATATTTTCTACGTCTTCGCCAACATAGCCCGCTTGGGTTAAACTTGTTGCATCGGCGGTAGCAAACGGAACATCCAAAATTTTTGCAAGCGTTCTTGCAAGCAAGGTTTTGCCGCAGCCGGTTGGACCAAGCATAAGTACGTTGCTCTTTTCTAATTCTACATTGTTTGTGCTATTTTTGCCGTTTTCTAGGCTATAATTTATGCGTTTGTAGTGATTGTACACGCTAACGGCAAGCACTTCCTTTGCCTTGTCTTGCCCAACTATATAACTGTCTAGTTCGGCCTTAATTTCGGCAGGTTTTGGCAGTTTTAGTCTTTGTTGTTTGCGGTTTTTGCGGGCAGATTCTTGCAAAATTTCTGAACAAATTTTTACGCAGTCTTCGCAAATGCAGACGCTGCCAGTTGGGTTTTCGATAGATTGTCTAAACTGACCCTTTGGTCTACCGCAAAAGGCGCATGAGCCCTGTTGTTTATCTTCCATAAATCTCCTAACGCTTGTTAAATATGTTGTCTATTAGTCCGTATTTTTTGGCCTCGTCCGCAGTCATGTAATTATCGCGGTCGGTGTCTTTTTCTATTTGCTCAATTGATTGCCCAGATGCTTCTGCCAAAATTTTATTCATCTTCTTTTTGGTTTTTAAAATGTGTTCGGCGTGAATTTTTATATCGCTGGCTTGACCAGATAATCCGCCAAGCAGTGGCTGATGTATCATCACTTCGGCGTTAGGCAAAGCGCTACGCTTGCCCTTTGTACCACACGCAAGCAGCACAGATGCCATGCTGGCAGCAAGCCCTACGCACACCGTGTGAACGTCGCATTTTATATAGTTCATAGTATCAAAAATTGCCATACCAGCAGTTATTGACCCCCCCGGACTGTTTATATACATCATAATGTCCTTGTCTGGGTCCTTGCCCTCTAGGTAAATAAGTTGCGCAATGATTGTGTTTGCAAGCAAGTCGTCAATTTCGCCCGACAAAAACACTATTCTGTCTTCTAGCAGACGGCTGTAAATGTCGTAACTACGCTCACCATGGTTGGTCTGCTCTATTACATATGGCATTGATAAATTTTTTTCCATATTTACTCCTTAATTTTGTAATTAATAGTTGTTTGCATTGCTTTAAAATAGCTAATAGCCGCCTTTATTTGTTGTCGTGGCAACCGCAGTCGTCTACGGTTATATTATTTAACTGTTTAAGTAGTTTTATAACTTTTTCGCTAACTATATTATTTTTAATCATACTCTCTTGGTTAGCGTTCATGGTCTTTTTTACCTCGGCAACTTTTTTGCCCATGTGTTTAGCAAGTTCTTCTAGTTTTGCGTCAATTTCTTCTTTGGTTGCTTCAATATTCTCTTTTTTGATAATTTCTTCTAGAACTAGGCTAGTTTTAACGCTTTCTTTGGCTTCTTTTTCGCGCGATTTGCGGTATTCTTCTTTGGTTGTTCCCATGTACTGCAAATATTGCTCAAATTTTAGACCCTGATAAGACAATCTGTCGGTTATGTCCTGAACAAAGGCGTCTAGCTGGCTTTCTACCATAGCTTGCGGAATGTCCACCTTAGCAGCTGCAACAACTTTGCCGATAAGCTCGTCTTCTACCCTATGAGTTTCGGCATGCTTTTTGCTGTGCAAGATTTCTTCTTTGATGTTGTTTTTAAGTTCGGCTAGGGTGTTAAACTCGCTTACATCGCTTGCAAACTTGTCGTCTAGTTTTGGCAATTCTTTTTGACGAATACCTAGTAGTTTAACTTTAAACACAGCAGGCTTGCCAGCAAGGTCGGCCGCATGATATTTCTCTGGAAAGGTTACATTTATGTCCTTTTCTTCGCCAATTTTCATGCCAACCATTTGCTCCTCAAAGCCTTCTATAAAGCTGTGAGAGCCAAGCTCTAACTCCTGATTTTTTGCGGTGCCGCCAGCAAAAGCCACGCCGTTTACACTGCCGCTATAATCTAGGTTAATTAGGTCGCCATTTTGTGCAGGCCTATCTTTAACTTCGGTATATCTTGCTTGCTTTTCTTGCATGCTAGCAAGTTCTCTTTTAATCTCGGCGTCGGTAACTTTAATTTCTTTTGGTTCAATTTTGATGCCAGTGTACTCGCCAAGAGTAACTTCTGGCAAAAGTGTGATAGTTGCTGTAAACTCTACACCCTTTTCGGTAAAGCTTTTAACTTCTATGTCGGGGTAGTCTACCGGAAACAGCTGAGTTTCCTTGTCTAGCATTTCTTTATATAGCCTTGGGCAAGCGTCATTAAATGCGTCTTCGTAAAACATATACTCGCCATAGGTTTGCTCTAATACCTTTCTTGGCACCTTGCCTTGACGAAAGCCCTCTTTTTTATATTTGCCCTTATTTTTTTGATAGGCCTTTTCTACCTCTGCCTCCCACTCGTCAGCTGTTAAGTTAAATGTAACCACAACCTGATTTTTTTTCTTTTCTCCAACTTTGTATTCCATAAAATCTCCTTTGTTTGTTAAGTATTTGGCTTTATTATTATGCCGCTTTTACTTACCATAATATATTAAATATTATTTACAATTTTGTCAAGTAAACTCTGCCACAACTTGGGTAAAATAGTGTAGAATTTTGACAAAATTATAAGTTGTGTTAACTAAAACTAAAAAAATATTGCAATTTTATAAATTTTTTGCAACAAAAAAGCCCGCTAAATTTGCAATAATTTTGTTTTTTTGCAAACCATGCGGACTAAAACTATTAAATTACTGTAAACGCTTTTACTTCGTAACCTATTAGGGTTGCCCATGCAAACAGTGCAAAGGCAAAGGTTATTATTGCTTGCAGTACCGATTTTACGCGCTCTTTTTTGGGACTAATTATTTCTACGCTGCTAGATGCCGAAAGTTCGGCATAAGCGGCCTTTTTAACTCTGCGACTAGCCGCATAAATTTCGATGCAATTAAAGGTTGAAACCAGCGCCGCCGCCGTAAAACCTACACTATAAAAGGCTAGGCAGCAACTTACTACCGAAAACTCAAAAATTTGCGTTACAAACTGCAAAACTATTACCGAAATTGTTGCTGCAATTAGCATTGCATACTGCAAAAAATTGCATAGTTTAATAAATTGCTTCATTTTAGCCCCTACTAATTAATCACATAAGAAATAATAATTAGTACTATTGCGACTACCCAGACAATCCAAAGCCAAACATTCTTTTTGTGAGCAATGTAAAAGAAAGATACAACACACACAACCAAATATGCAATTACATTGGCAATAATAGTAAGCGCGCTTGCAACTTGCCCCAATGCCCCAATTTTACCAAGGCAAAGAGATATACCTATTAAAATTACCGCGATAAATGCACACAGATTAATAAGCCATCCAGAACTTTTTGCTGCTTTTGCCATAACTTATTCTCCTTTTGTTTAGTTTAGGGGTATTTTGCCGCAAAATTGCTACTTTTTTAGCAAAACTGTCGAAGCCTACCCTACAAACTATTTTATGCTAGTAGTTTATCATAATAAAATGCTTTTGCCAACTTTTTTTGGTTTGGTTTTTAGATTTTCTTAAGTTTTTTTAGCGTATCTGCAAAATAACTAGGCAACGCGCATTCAAACACCATTCTTTTGCCAGTTTTAGGGTGGTCTAATTCTAGTTTATACGCGTGTAGCAGTTGCCCGCCAAGATTAAACTTTTGTTTAGCATAACCATAGATTTTGTCGCCAACCACGGGGTGACCAATATATTTGGCATGCACCCTTATTTGATGGGTTCTGCCGGTATCTAAAATAAACTCTACTAGCGTGTAGTTGATGTATTTTTCTACAACTTTGTAGTGCGTTTTGGCAGGTTTGCCAGCATCTACAACAGCCATTTGCTTGCGATCTCGCGGATTGCGGCCAATATTTGCCTCTATGGTGCCGCTATCTTGCGCCAAATTGCCTTCTAACAGCGCAAGATAGTGTCGATGCGCCGTGCGCGACGCTATTTGCGCCGCCAAATTGTTATGTGCCTCGTTGGTTTTGGCAACCACTAATAATCCCGAAGTATCTTTGTCTATTCTGTGCACAATGCCTGGGCGAATGCTGTTGCTGCCGTCGCTGAGCTTGCCAAAATGATATAATAGCGCGCTTACCAAAGTGTGCTGATAACTGCCCGGTGCGGGATGCACAACCATGCCTTGCGGCTTGTTTATAACGGCCATATCCTCGTCTTCATATACAATTTCTAACTCTATGTCTTCGGGAAGCACCTCGCTAAGACGGCCATCTTGGCTAAATTTTAATACAATTTTGTCGCCGTGCTTTATCTCTTGCCCCGCTTTGTTTGCAGTTTTGCCATTTACCTCTACTCCGCCGCCCTCTATTTGCAACTTTATCTGCGAGCGCGTCCAGCCGCTTAAATTATCTGCTAAAAATTTGTCTAGCCTTGCCTTGCCAGTATCCTCTACAATAATGGTATCTTCTAGTGCCAACACAGGAACACTAATAGGCTTGCCAGCTTTGAGTGCGTTTGAAAAATTTTGGCCGTTATCTATAAGAATTTTACTGCTTTTGCTATTCTTTTGCTTGGTCATTTTTTGAGCTCTCCTTTGGGTCTTCTTTTACAATCTCCTTGCGGGCAGATTTTACAATCCCAATTATAAAGAAAATTACCAAAACTACGGCGCCGATGCTAACAAATGTGTCTGCAAAGTTAAAAATTGCATAGTTTATGCTCTTAAAGTATATAAAGTCACGAACGCCGCCCAAGACAATGCGGTCTATTAAGTTGCCGACGGCGCCACCAAGAATTAGCGCCAGCCCAACCTTGGCGCCAACATTTAGCCCCCACTTATTACTTATCAGTAAATAAATAATTAGCGCGCTAGCAAGCACGGCCACCAAGATAAAAAACCACGTTTTGCCGCTAAGCATGCTAAAGGCGGCGCCGGTGTTAAAGCTGGTTTGAATCCACAAAAAATCGCCAATTAAAGAAAAACTTTTGCCGTATAGCCAAAATTTAGTTAATTGGTCTACGCCAATGACCACTCCGGCTATTAAAAAATAGATAAATACTAATAAAATTTGGGGACATTTTTTCATTTCTAACCATAATATATCATAAAATAAAGATAATTTTAATCAATATTAATAAAAAAGTTAATATTTTTTAAATTTTTTTTAGAAAAGATATTGAAATTGCTAAAATTTTGTAGTACAATGTGCTTAATAAGATTACCCAAAAGGAGATAAGTTATGTCAAAGCAATATTATATTAGTTATAGCGCACAGAGAGATGGTAAAAACGAAGATATTGCTCAAACAGAATTTCTTGGTATTAGAGCAAGAGCGCTAGAAAAACCTACTGACGAGTATATTGACGATCCTAATAAAAGTAAAGCAAAAACTTTTTGCGATGATTTACAATTTTATCCAGCATTTCAAAAAGTTGGCAATGAATACCGTTTCAAAGTACATTGCCCTTGCATTAAAGGTGGTAAGTTTGTATTTGATGAGTATCCACTTTTAAACGGAAAAAAATACGTAAGCGTTCCTGCAAGGCAGATAGATGACACTCGCAAGTTTTCTCAAATTGAATTAAAATTTGCACCAGCTGACGGCGGCAGACCAGTTACTTTTAAAATTACCATTGGTCTGTTTGATATGAAAGAAATAGTAACAAAAGTATTAAATAAAGATAAAAACAGGTGGGAAGAATTTACTTACTACGAATTTGAAAATTTAGAAGATAAAGAATATGCAACAGACTTTTACGCAAACACAACTTTCCACAAACCTCCAAAAGAAAGACCAGCGCAGTTTGAAAATGACTAAAAACAACATAATCCCTAGATATTTCTAGGGATTTATTTATGTCTTTTTTTATATTTTTTGCCAAGTTGCACAATAAAGTAATAGCCTAGGCTTACAATTTTTTCTTAAACAAACTAGTTGCTGGTTATACAACAATTTTTGCATAAAAAAAGTGAACCTATATTTGCTTAGCCTTTTGCAGTTCACTTTACAAAATATTTTTTATCTTCTACTCGTTTTCAAAGCTTTTGTCATCAAAAATGTTTAGTTGAGTGTCGGAATTTTGTTCTTTATAATTAAATGGCAAATTTACATGCTTGTTGCCGTTTTCATTAAATTTTGTTTTAAATCTATAATGCCTGTCTGCATTTGCGTCCATGGTATTGTCTGCAATAATTACAAAATCATAGACTTTACCCTTTCCGTAACCTCTAAGCCTAGAATTTAAATTACTTTCAAAGTCTACATCTCTCCATGGCAAGCCGTCTTCCAAAATAACCTCTTCTGCTGCCCTGGTTATTTCGTCAATATTAACACTTACTCCAGATTTAGCTGGTTTGTAACCAAACTGAACATCGTATTGCACTTTTCGTTCGGTATTATCCTTTTTTCTGATATCTGTTCTTAAAACAGTAAATTTTATCCTTATAGAATTATCTGTCATGATTATCTCCTTTTTTATAAGTCTTATAACATTTGTTATTATACCACGAAAAAAATTTTTGTCAATAGTTTAATAAAATTATCCCTTTAATGCACAAATGCTACTATTTTTAAAATGGACAGCGTATTATTTGTCATCTGAATTAACTTTTTGTTGGTTTTCTTGCTAAATAGGCGCAATTGCATCTTGGCTAAGAGAATAAGCACAATTTACTAGACTATTTTTGAGATAAATTTTAACAATTTATTTTATACCTTGTTTGGGTTCCCGCTAAATGACTACCTGCAAACGCAGCTGCGAGCGCTAGGATGCACCAGTAATTCCAAACTTTTTGTGTTATTTTTGATGAAATTATAGCAAATTTGGTAAGCTTATCCGCCGCGATTTTACTAAAGCGTAAATGAGCAAGGTAAGCGGCAAATTTGTGCAGAAATTCGCAAAAAGAACACAAAAAAAGTTGGGGTGTAGTATTAACTACACCCCAACTTATCCTTGAAAACGGCAATTTCCTATCCTCCCGGCAGGTCGTCCTGCAAGTACTTTTGGCCTATAAGAGCTTAACTTCTGTGTTCGAGATGAGAACAGGTGGATCCTCTTAGGTATAATCACCGTTATGGTATAATAGCAAGATTTCTCTTGGAATTATCTAGTTGTATTTTAGCATATTGCCAGCCTTTTGTCAAGCGGTTTTGCATATGCTAAGCCAAATTCAACAATTTTTGCAAACATTTTGTTGTAAAAATGCAATTTTGGGTTATTTTTGATGAAGTTCAAGCAAATTTGGTAAGCTTATCCGACGCGATTTTACTAAAATGTAAATGAGCTAGGTAAGCGGCAAATTTGTGCAAAAATTCACAAAAAGAACCTAAATTTTCGTACATTGACAACTGCATATTAACATTTTACCATACATATTCGTAGCAATCAGAAACCTTAATTTGTTTTTGTATTTTGTAAAGCAAACTTGCATCACATGTTTTGTGATCAAGCCCTCGACCTATTAGTATCAGTCAACTTCATGCATTACTGCACTTTCATACCTGACCTATCAACCTTGTAGTCTACAAGGGGTCTTACTACCTTACGGTATGAGATATCTTATCT
>CAYTHL010000012.1:0-20421 GCA_964437615.1 uncultured Lachnospiraceae bacterium
TTTACTATACGATGCCGAGGCTGGAACAATAACCCAACTTTACACTAGCGGCTACTATTGGCAATATGTAACAGAATTATCTAACGGCAATGCCTTAATTACTTCTAGTAGTTCTTCTTCTTCTTCTTGTTATGGAGTTTTACTATACGATGCCGAGGCTGGAACAATAACCCAACTTTACACTAGCGGCTACATTTGGCAATATGTAACAGAGCTTTCTAACGGCAACACCTTAATTTCTTCTTCTTCTAATAATTATGATTGTTATGGAATTCTACTATACGATGCCGAGGCTAGTGCAATAACCCAACTTTACACTTACGGCTACGGCTGGCGATATGTAACAGAATTATCTAACGGCAACGCCTTAATTTCTTCTGATATTTCTTTTTCTTCTTCTTGTTATGGAGTTTTACTATACGATGCCGAGGCTAGTGCAATAACCCGACTTTACACTGACGACTACCGTTGGGAATATGTCACAGAGCTTTCTAACGGCAACGCTTTAATTTCTTCTTCTTCGTCTTTTGGAGTTCTTCTATACGATGCAGCGGCTGGCACAATAACTCAAATTTGGTCTGACGGCTATTTTTGGAATACCGTTATCGAAGCAGAAGACGGCACGGGCTGCTATATTAGCTCTAGCGTAAACACTAACCAAGGCACACTCTACTACGACTATGCGACAGACACAATTACAATAGAGTAATGACCCGTTTTACAAAAAAATAGATTAAATGGAGAAAAAGAATGAGAGAGATACTTTATTCAGAACTCAAAGCCGAGAATGAAAGGCTCAAACAACAACTCAAAGAGAAAAAAGAGGAAATTGAAAAGGTCACAGTGAGAGACAATAAACTAAGCAATAGAAGTAGTTATCTAAGCAGAAAGATTAGAGAGCAAGAAAACTATAACATAGAGTTAAGTACAAAATGGTATAAAGCACAGCAGAAACTCAAAACCAACACTCAAGAAGTCTGCGAGAAGATTAGAAAGTTGGCTAAGAAACAGGCCGAAGAACTACACTTTGATTACACTGATTTGCTTGAAGATATTTTAGACCAAATTGAAAAAGGAGTATAAAAACATGTTAAAATTTTTAAACAAACTTTTAAGTAGCTGCCTATCCCTTACAATCTCACTTATTGTATGTGGAATTGCCGGGTTTGGGCTTACTTATTGTGGAATGTCACTGATTGCCGAAACCGGTTTGGTTACTATAGTCGGCTGGGTTCTATTAGTGGTTGGACTTTTATGTGTATTTTCCGGCGTTGTCGACCTTATAATACTATTTTTTAAAAGCATTATAAATAAAAAATGGTGGTATTTAGTTGTAGACATTATCTTTATAGCTTTGTATGCATTTTGTATATATTATTTAACAACAATTCTTCTTATTTTTTCTATCTTAATTTAAATTACTTTAAATAAAACAAACTTGTAAGGCGCAATTGTACAAAAATTTACTAAAAATTTAGGAGTTTTATATGGAACTAAAGCAACCAAAAACTGCCTATTACTTATTGCAGAAAGACCGAGTATATAAAGATAGAACGCTATCTAGTTTATACTTTAAGTCTGCAATTAGAAAAGTAAAAAATAGTTGCCCCATAGATATAGACGGAATACGCTATAAATTAGATTTACATACTGGCGAAATAAGAAATTACAAACGCAGCGAAGTTCAGAATAGTTTTAAAATGTCGCTCAAACGAACGCAAATATTAATGAATATGCTTTTAGATATGAACGAATTTGATTGGTTTTGTACCCTTACTTTTGATAATGACAAAATAGACCGAACTAACGCATCAGCTGTTTTTAAAGCTTATGTAAAATATATAAACAACATAAAAAAGCAGTTTCCAAATTTAGGTTATATGACTTTCCCAGAGCAGCACGAAGACCATTGCTTTCACTTTCATTTGCTTATAAACGGCGTAACTCCCCAGCAGTTAGGTTTTGAAAACAGTGGCAAGGTTTGTTGTTCTTGGGCATATAAGAAAAATAAAATTGCGAGCAAGGCCTTTTTTGAGAAAACTAAAAATGACCATGAGCTAACGGATACTGACGGTTTGACAGTTTACAATATAACAACGTTTACTTATGGTTATACTACTGCCACACGAATTGTAAGCCGTGAGCGCTGCAACAGTTATGTAAAAAAGTATGTAGAAAAGGCTTTAGGCTCAACAGATATATTTAAAAAACGGTTTTACTATTCTTCTAATTTAAAAGTTCCGTCAATTGTGGAGAAACTTATAGGTGCAGATTTTAATAAACCAGCAGCCTTAAATGAGCTGCAATTTATACAAGATGACCCACATATAAAAAACGCAGAATATATAAACTTTAATCAAAAGCACAACGTTCTGCAATACTGGGAGAATAATTCAATTAAAGAAATGCTAGATATAGTCCATGCTGTAAAGGAATTGCCTTTTTGCAGTGCTGAACAAATTAAATTAAATATGTAAAAGGAGAATAAATGGCTAAAAAATATTTAACTAAAAACGAGTTTAGAATTGATACCAGCCCTGAGCATAAAAACCCAGATGGAGAAAATCATCCAGCTTTTATAACTGGTCGTCAAGGTCATACAATGTATGCTAATGACATAACACATTCACGCTCAATAAGGGGTGTTCATACCATAGATATTGGAGAAAACCCTAACAAATTGAGCAAAGATAAAAGGCGTACTAGAATTAGTACACCTTATAGACAAAAAGATACTCAGTTTAGTAAAAATACCTTGTCTAATTTTAGATTTTCTAATGAAACTAGGAAAAAAATTAAGGCTATTAATAAAAAGCTAGGAAAATTTACTTATGAAGATATTGCACAGTTAAATAGTTATATTGATTATTTAGCTGAAAAATACAAATAAAAAAATTCAACCCGAGTGACGTTTCCATCTATAAGTGCCTTTTGGGCTGGTTGAATTCTAGTTGTATTATATGTTAAAAAACACATAAAATCAAGTACTTTTTGAAAAATAATTAAAATTTTAAAGGGAGAATAAAAAAATGAGATACAATAACAAATTTTTGAGAGCATTTATTGTTACTGGAACCAATAATGTAAAGTTTTGTAATATAAAATCTCAAATTAAACACGATGATAATTTTAGCAGTTTGGCTTTTGAGCTGCCAAACAAGTCAATAATAACCCTAGATTTATCTGAGCTTTTAGAATTTTGTAAACAATCGGGGGTAAAATAAATATGGATAATTTTGTAATTGACCCCACTTTTGACGTTGATGATGAAAGGCTTAGTAGTTTACTTTTAGACTTGCGCAAGTGTTATGTTTCTGCTCAAAACAATTTTGCACAGCTTTGTAAAACTATATATTCTATCTGGGACTACTGTAAGGGGCATTATTTTAAGGCCAAGCAAAGTTCCGAGTACTATAATTGTTACAAACTGCTTGCTAAATTTGGCTTTGATAAAAAAGCTGTTAGTAGATATAAGCAATGTTACGAACGCTTTATACATGTTCCGTCATGCACAGTAGATACGCTTTATTTAGGTTTTAGCCCTAGCAAGCTGTTTGAACTATTGCCACTTTCTGCAGAAATTTGCAATAATGCAATAGAAACGCAGTTAATAACGCCAAGTATGACAGTAAAGGAAATTCGAGAAACAATTAAAAATATAAAAGACGGAACAGAAAAAACTGAAAAGGTTGTTGAAAAAATAGAAATTAACGAAGACGATATACCTATGGCTTATGACCCAAAGAAAAAATATGATTATAAATATTTTGAAAGTAAAACAAAAAGCCAACTATTAAACATAGTTTGGGAGCTTCAAAAAGAATATCAAAAATTAAAAGCAAAAAAGGAGAAATAATAAAATGACACTAACCGAATTAGAATTAAATAATAAAATAAAACAACTAGAAGATGATATAAAAAATTTAAGAAAATTACTATTAGCAGAAATGCAATCTGTTGAAAAGGAGCGGCTAAAAAATCGAGCTTTATGCAACAAGATTGCCGAGCTTAAAGCACAAGAATTGACAATTTTTCGTGTGTAAAATAAAATCTTTACAAGTTAAAAACTAGGTTGTTTTATGACCTAGTTTTTTGTTTTACTTATTTTTCAAAATTTATTTGATTTTCTTTTATGTAGGCTTTGTTTAATTTTCTATCTAGTGCAGCTTCCATATTGTTTGCGTCTGGAATTTCATGTGTGCATATAAGTGTTATACCCAATTCTTTATATATTGGTAATTTAAATTTTTTTGTTTGTTCATATTGTATATTATTTTCATTATAGCCCCAGTGTTCAATATATACATTCTTATTTTGACCTAAATAATTTGGCAAAAAGAAATCTGGGTGCAGTACATCATTTTCTTTTGCTCCATATGGTAATTCTTTTTCGTAAGCATGTGATATGTTGTGTTCAAATAGATAGTTATCAATATCTCTTTCTGATTTACTTTTTACAATATGTCCATCTTTACATGTGTATTTACCTTCGTAAGTTTCGTCCAATAACTCTACATCTGTGCAATTTGTTATTTTAAAAAGCAATTGTTTGCTCTTGTATTTATGGTAACATATTGAGCAAAAAAGTACCCCATTTGTTTGTCTTCCACATGTTATGCATTTTGATTTGTTACTTTCATTTATTGTTATAACATTATTGCTTTCTTCTTCTGTTATTTCATTTTTTAGTATTGATAGTCTTTGCTCTACTTCTTTTATATTGTTTTTACTAAACGGACTATCAATAGTTTTAAATTCTTTTTTAAAATTTGTATTTTGCAAATGTTCGTAACAGTATGGATAGAATTTGTAGCCATCTTTGCCGCATATTTTGCATTGTTTTTTTGCCATTGTATTTTCTCCTGTAAATAATTTTCTTAATCTTAATGACTTTATTATAACAACATTTTTATCTATTAGCAAACTTTTAAAAACTTTTTTTATTTACTTTTGTAAAAACTTACAATATAATTCAACTTAAGGGGGTAAAGTATATGCGTCAGATAGGAACAAAAAATCTCTCTTTTACCCAGAGATTACAAATAGAAACATTATTAAACGCAAAAAAATTAACTAAACAAGAAATTGCCAATATTGTTGGCATCAAAATTAGAGCTTTATATTACGAGTTAAAAAGAGGCGCTTATAAACATAAAATAAAGCGTCCAGATTTTTGGTATGGAGATAAAATAAAGCTTGTAACTCGCTATTCGGCACAAATTGCACAAGATAGATATAAGTCTGTGTGTTCTGCACGCGGTAGACCATTAAAAATAGGTAAAGACTTTGCTTTTGTCCACTACATAGAAGCTAAAGTGCATAAAGAACATATCTCAGCGCATGCTGCGTGGGGGCAATTAAAACATATTGGTAACCCCTTTGCTACAAATATAAGTAAAACTACTTTATATAAGTATATCAAAATGGGCTTGTTTAAAGGTGTATGTTTAGAACATAGAAAAAAAGAATATCGTAAACAAGTTGCTAAACGTGCGCCTCGTGGAACAAGTATCGAAAAGCGTCCAGCAGCAATTCTAACACGCAATACCTTTGGAAATTGGGAGATGGACTGTGTCTGTGGAACAACTAAAGATGTTATTTTGGCTTTGAGCGAGCGTAAAACTAGATATGAAATATTATTTAAAATGTCAAATCAAAAAGCAACAAGTGTTGTAAAGTGTTTAAATATATTAGAGCGCAGATTTGGTAAAGATTTTAAGAAAATTTTTAAAACAATTACTGTGGATAATGGCGTAGAATTTTCAAATTTTGCAGGTATGGAGAAATCTTCTTATGGTAATGGTAAACGTACAAGCATTTTTTACTGCCACCCATATTGTAGTTGTGAGCGTGGAACTAATGAACGCTTAAACCGAGAAATACGGCGGCGTATACCAAAAGGCTCTAATATATCTTGTTATACTAGTGCGCAAGTACAAAATATACAAGATTGGCTAAATAATTATCCGCGCAAAGTGTTGGGTTTTGCGACAGCTGCTGAATTGTTTGATAAAGAGTTGCAATACTTGGCATAAATTATATTCAAGATTAATAAGGCATGCTATGACATGTCTATTTTTAGTTGGTTAAAATTTATCTACAACTAAATTTTTGCCACTTTTACTACCCTAGCTAGGGTAGTAAAAGTAGTTTCTTGGTACAACAACCAACTTATATATATCAAATTATTATTATTTATTAAATTTTTTTACAAAATTGCATAAAATTTCTTGACATTTCGCAATTCGGCATTGACAAACAAAATTTGCGGTGGTAGAATGTGGCTACACAAAATAATTGATAGACAAGCTTAGGAGAATTTTATGAAAATCTCAAAAACAACGCCGTCTTATACCCCACTTCAGTTGTATTATGCAGTTAGAAACAAAAAATTGGAAATTGCAGAGCACGAAGCTTATCTTAGGGAATGCACAGAAAGGCAAACCCAAGCCCTTGAACAATTAATATCTACCAAAAGTGGCGTTATTTTTAATAAAACCAAAAGGTATCGCGCACTTAGCAATGCTGGCCGCGTGGTTATGTGGGCATCTTTTTTGGGTTCGGTTATTGCCGCACCACTTGCACTAATTGCCACTAAAAATTATGAACTCTATGACACAATGTGTAACATATTTGCTGGGGGCGTGTTTGGTGCTGGATTGCTTACCGTAATTTCTTCAGTTTTGTATACTAAAAACAGAGGTAAGCAAGACCCAAATTTTGATGAAGAAAAGTTTAATAATATTATGAAATACTTTAGTGATGCAGTTGATAAAAATGATAAACTGTTAGATGAATTAACCGCGCTTTACAACAGCAAAATTATTTGGCCAGAAGATAAATTAATAAGTGGCTTAGAAAATTTGGAAACGACCAGACAAACAATGATTGGTTTTTTAAAAAGTGCTACAGCAGAAGAATTAAAAAATTGGCAGTGCATAGAAATGTTTAATCTTAATGATGAGCCATTTGTTACAAACAAAGAAACAAATAAAACAACCCCACTTATTGACGAAGATTTGTGGGGCTTTGAATACTAATTAATAAAAGTTTAAAAACAAAAACCTTTAGTGGTGCAGATATTCTAGCCTATAAAAATACATTAAAAAGTGCAAAATTTATAGTTTATTTGCACTTTTTTTAATTTTTTTGTTGTTTTACTACAATTTAGGCTTTTTTGTTAATTTTCTAAACCGATATTTTGTCTGGCACGCAGAATTGTTTCTTTTGCAGTTTTCTGAGCTTTTTTAGAGCCGGTAGAAAGTATTTCTTCTACTAGATTGTAGTTTTGCATATAGTAATTGTATTTATCTCGCATTGGGGCAAGATAATTGTCCATAATTTCAAACAACTGCTGTTTGGCATCTGCCCAAGATATGCCTTGCTCATATTTTTGTGCCATTTCTTGGGTTTGAGCGCTGGATGCAAAAAGTTTATACAAATTAAATAGCGTGCAGTTTGTGCTTTTAGGCTCGGCAGACGGCGTGCTATCGGTTACTATGCCGCTAATTATCTTTTTTAACTTAGCACTGCTGCAAAAAAGCGGAATTGTGTTGCCATAACTTTTGCTCATTTTTCTGCCGTCGGTGCCAAAAATGGTGGCAACATCTTTTGTAATAAGCTCTTGTGGCACTACAAAGGTGTAGCCGTAACGTTTGTTAAAGGCTTTTGCAATGTCCCGTGCCATTTCTACATGCTGCTTTTGGTCTTGCCCAACTGGCACATATTTGGTGTTAAACAGCAGTATATCTGCCGCCATAAGTATTGGGTAGTTATATAGCCCCATATTTACAAGCGCGTCTGGGTCGCCACCCTCGGCGGTTGATTTGTCCACAAGTGCTTTATAGGCGTGCGCCCTATTCATTAGGCCTTTGCTAGTAATGTTACACAGCAGCCAATTTAGCTCGGTAACTTCTGGCACTTTGCTTTGCTGATAAAAGACAATTTTGCTTGGGTCTAGCCCGCATGCAAGCCATGTGCAGGCAATCTCCTTGGTGTACTGTTGCAACTCTTCTTTGGTTTTTATAAAGTTTAGTGCATGGTAGTCGGCAATAAAATAATAGCAATCTAACTCTGGGTTTTTGCTTAGTTCTATTGCCGGCTTAATTGCACCAAAGTAATTGCCTATATGCGGCGTGCCAGTTGGCTTAATGCCAGTTAATGCAATCTTGTTCATTATTGCTCCTTATTATTTTTTTGCATAATTTTTTATATTTTTTTGACTATTTTTTTAATTTAAATTTGCAGTTTTGCAGAATAAAGCGGGCAGAAGTTTATTTAATTACCTTTTCGATTGTTGCTCCGCCTAGGCAATATTTTGCGTCTGCAATTTCTTTTGCCTCGCCGTTTTTGCTGCCGTAAAGCACAACATACTGGCCTGGAGTTATGGCTCGTTGACGTTCCTTAAAAGTGCAAGTAATGCTGCCGTCTTTGTTTAGTTTTACATGCACGGCTTGGTCTGGCTGGCGGTATCTAAATTTTGCAAAGCAATCAAACTCGCTATTATTTGGTTTAGTTGGTATCCAATTAAATTTGCCAGACACTAGGCCGCTAGATAGAAGTTCTTCGCCCTCACCCTCGGTAACTAAAAGCCTATTATTATCTAAATCTTTGCCAACAACAAACCAACTTTGCCCAGTTACTCCATGGCCACCGCCTATGCCAAGCCCTCTGCGTTGACCTAGGGTGTAGTACATAAGGCCGTCATGTTTGCCAAGCACATTGCCAGTTCTGGCATCAACAATGTCGCCCTTTTGCGCCGGCAAGTATTCGGATAAAAACTTTTTAAAGTTGCGCTCACCTATAAAGCAAATGCCTGTGCTGTCTTTCTTTTTTGCCGTGGATAGCCCGTTTTCTTGTGCAATTTGCCTAATTTGAGGCTTTAGCATGTCACCCAGCGGAAACATTGCCATACTTAGTTGCTCTTGATTTAGTTGATTTAAAAAGTAGGTTTGGTCCTTGTTTTGGTCGGCGGCTTTTTTAAGGTAAAATAGTCCGTTATCTTCTTCTACATTGGCGTAATGCCCAGTTGCAATTTTTTTTGCACCAAGGCTTTTTGCCTTGTTTAAAAATGGTCCAAACTTAATTTCTCTATTGCAAAGCACATCTGGATTTGGCGTTCTGCCCGCTTTATATTCTGCCAAAAACTGGCTAAAGACATTGTCCATATACTCTTTAGAGTAGTCCACGCTATAATATGGTATGCACAGTTGCCCAGCCACCCGCTTAACATCGGCAAAGTCGTCCACTGCTGTGCATGCGCCATTTACATCGGTCTCTTGCCAGTTGTTCATAAACAAGCCCAAAACATCATAGCCTTGCTGCTTTAAAAGTAGTGCCGCAACCGAGCTGTCTACGCCACCACTCATTCCAACTACTATTGTATCCTTACCTTTTTTTGACATAATAAACAACTATTTTGTATTTTTTATTTTATTTTTTAGATTTTTTTACAACTATGCGCGCCTTTTTGCTATTTTTATTTTTATTTGTAGTTTTTTGGCTTGCAGTTGTAGTTTTGGCAACTGGTTGTTCTTGCAAAGGTTCTGCATTGTTATTATCTAAACTTTCGGCATCAACAGCGCTCTCTGTGTTGGTAGAGTTAGATGCAGCAGCATTTTTAGCCTTGCGTTTTTGACTATTTTGTTTACAAGCAAAGTAAATTTTTCTTACCATTCTAACTATCCAAGGTTTTTTGTATTCGTCTTTGTCTAGATACTTATAGCCTAGTTTTACGCGCGTATCGGCATTGAGGCAATCTATAAATTTCCATTTAGAAAGCCTGTAACTATAAGTGCCAAAAATTAGCGCCACAAGGTCTAATACCCACATACAAACTGGAATAAATAGCAGTAGCCCCGCCGTTAACTGCAATTGACTATAAAAGTTAAACAAAATTACGCAGCCCAAGGTAAAGCATATGGCAGCAAACCAGCCCTTGCGGTGGTTGCGCGCATAAAAATTGTGAATGCCAAACCAACCAAACAAAATGCATAGTGTTATCATCACCCAGCTTTTTATCTCTTTTGGCTTATAGCTGCTGGCGCGCTTAACCTGCTTTTTAATTTTGCGGCGGGCAAGCATTAAATCTGCCCACTTGTAAATTTCCCACCACTTTATTTTTTCTTTTGGCTGCTCGCCGCGCGCTTTTTTTGCCGAGTATGTATAAGTGCTAGGCAGATAGGTAACATCTCGAACGTCTATATCAAACTCGCCGTCTTTTTGAACACTAAATTGCGGCTGATTTTTTCGCTTGCGCTTTTCGCGCCATTTGTTTACCGAACTATCGTTGGTGCGCAAAATTAGCTCTTCAAAGTTTATACCGTCCATAATCTGCTTGCTGCTAACATGCTTTTTGTGCTTTTTCTTTTGCTTTTTTTGTTTTTCCGGTGATGCCACGTAAACTTTTTCTACATCAGAAAAGTTAGGCTCTGTGTTAGCGCCGTTATTAGCATCGGCTTGGGCAGAATCATCTTCCTTTTTGCTTGTTTTTTTATTTTTACTATTTAGCTGCACACCACAATGAGGACAAACCTCGGGCTTGCCACTATAGGACTGAAAGCAATTTTTGCAAATATGAGTATTAAACATAGCTCTCCTTTTATAACTATTTTAACACAATAATTTGTTGCATGCAAACTATATATGCAAAAAAATCAGCATTGCAGCTGATTTTTTATATAAATTTATATTCGTTCTACTTTTTGTCTACTTGGTGCATGTATTCAATTAAATCTAGCACTTTGCAACTGTAGCCCCACTCGTTATCGTACCATGCAATAAGTTTTGCGTATGTGTCGTCTAGCATTATGCTGGCAGAGGCGTCAAACACGCAAGTGCAAGTTTGCCCCACCATATCGGTAGATACAACGGCATCTTCGGTGTAGCCCATTATGCCTTTAAGGCTAGTTTTGCTAGCTTTTTTAATTGCTTCCTTAATATCTTGGTAAGTTGTTGGCTTAGAAAGTACACAAGTAAGATCTACCACGCTTACATCGGCAGTTGGAACTCTAAACGCCATACCAGTAATTTTGCCTTTTAGGCTAGGGATAACCTCGCCAACCATTTTGGCTGCACCCGTGCTACTAGGAATGATATTTGTAAGGGCACTTCTGCCGCCCCGCCAGTCCTTTTTGCTGCTGCCGTCTACTGTTAATTGAGTTGCTGTTGTTGCATGAACTGTTGTCATTAGTCCCTTTACAACGCCAAAATTATCGTTAATTACCTTAACTAGTGGAGCCAAACAGTTGGTTGTGCAGCTTGCATTAGATACAACATTCATGCTCTTTTTGTAATCTTTGTGGTTTACGCCCATAACAAACACGGGAGTTCCCTTGCCCGGTGCAGTTATAATTACCTTTTTGGCACCAGCGGCAAAATGACGCTCGGCGTCTTCTTTTTTTGTAAATTTGCCAGTAGCTTCGGCTATATACTCTGCCCCAGCTGCCGCCCAATTTATATCTTCGGGTTGCATTTGGGCGGTAAACCTAATTTTGTTGCCATTAACCACCAAATAATCGCCTTGCACCTTTATGTCAGCGTCAAAAGTGCCATGCACGCTGTCAAATTTAAGCATGTAAGCAGCATAATTTATATCCAAAAACGGGTCGTTTATTGCCACCACTTGAATGTTTGTGTTGTTTTTGATTGACGCCCGCAATAGCAAACTACCAATTCGGCCAAAACCATTAATGCCAACTTTAATTTTTTCCATAAAATTCTCCTTTAATTATGTACATAATTTGTATTTTTATTAAATTTTATAAAGCAATTTTGTAAGTTTATGATGAACTGCCGCCTGAGCCACTACCTGAACCACTGCCGCCAGAGCCGCCGCCTGAGCCACTACCTGAGCCGCCGCCCGAGCCGCCGCCTGAGCTTCCGCCACTGCCGCCAGAGCCACCGCCTGAACCACTGCCGCCAGAACCACTACCAGAACCGCCAGAGCCACCGCCAGAGCCGCTACCCGAACCACTATCGCTAGGGGGCTCTAGGTTGTTTTGAGCATCGCGCATTTGAGCTTCCATTTGTTGGTCTAAAAGTTCATTGGTTTTGTGCTGATTAATTCTACCTTCTATTTCATTTTTTATTGCCGAGCCCGGAACAAACTTTTTTATGTCTTCAACAGCATCTAACAAAAACTTTCCGCTTATATATTTACCTGCTGTTTTGTAAACATCTATAGAGCCTTTAACTGTTTCTTTGCCTTCGTCGGATAAATCTTTTGCGTCGTCTGCCTTTTTTGCATTTTCATCAAAGAACAAGAACGAAATAACTTTGCCAATATGGAAGATGAAGTTGATGCCAACTAAAGAAAATAGCAGTTGAACTATTCTGTTTATAAAGTCTGCTGTATAGCCACTTGGAAGGCTAGAAAAGACAGACATACTAATCATATCGTCCGTTACAAATGTAATGCTGTCGCTAATACTAACAAGAGCCAAGCCTAAATTTAGCCCAATAACTATACCATATGCGCTAAATAGTTTAGACGCCACTTGCTTTATCCAGTTTGTTAAAGAGGACTTGCCATATAATGGAATGGTTGACACCGCCGCCGGATACATAATGTATAAAAACATAAGGTCTACAAATCGTCTTACGGCACCAAATAACGCATAGAACACTCTGCCCAAAATAATTATTGATGCTAGTATTAAAATAACTATATTTATATTAATCTTGTCATAAAATAACTCAAGTTTTGCCTTTGATTGGGTAAAATTGTAGTCTAGATAAAAGCCAGAATTGAAAGAACATATTGTATATGTGCCTTTTGTAAATAAGTGGGTTATATCTATATCAAGATAAATATATGGAATAAATTCCATAATGTCCACGCCAGACATAATCTCTATTGCTTTAGAAATAACATATTGGCTACCAAGCTGCGTAGTGCCTGCGGGTAGTTCGTAACTAATATGGGGCAAAAAGCTTAAAAATGACGGAACTTGCACTTCGTCTCTGTAATAATACACTGTGTCGCCTAGCTTTTTTATAGCCGTTGGATAAATGCCATCGTCAAACAACCCTCTTAGCACTACACACTGATTATTATCTTTAAGATATGTACTGCTAAAATTTGAGTTTTTGCCAGTTATTGGCTCAAAATATCTGATTGACCCACTTCCAGTCTCTTTGGTTTGTGCAATGCACGCCACAAACACTGCACCATTGCTTTCGTCCGAAGTGTGAGTAGTGTGCTTGTACTCTATTGGGTCTAAACTATCGGCATAATTTACAGATAAGTTGTAGTAGCTACAACTTTTAGTTATGGTTGTATTTACCCCTGCGGATTGGCAACTGTTGTAAGCCTCTTCTAACGTCATTACGTATATTTTGGTATTGTTGAGCATCATGTAATCTATTAAATCGGCATTTACATAATATTCGTACCTATATGTATAAATATTTGCATCATAAATATTATTGTAGGCGTTATTTTTTGCCAAACTCTGCATATAGTCTACATCGGTCATGCTAAAGGTTTCACCAAGATAGAACATATAGTAAGTTGCTAGACCTTGAACCCATGCCGACTGACTTTTCATGGAGTTAACCGACGCCTCAATATCTGCAATGCCACCAGTTGTGTCTACAGAAGTGAGAGAATCATAGTCTTTAACTTTATTAAATGAGTAGGTAATAGGATATTTTATATTATTATTTGCGTACTCCCTATAGGCGTTGGCGCTATATGTAGAGGCAACAAAAATCTGCCCACCTACACTTACATCTAATCCGTTGCTAGTGGCATTGTAAAGCCCTGAAAGCACCGCATTGCTTAGTATTATAGAGCCAAACAAAACTATTGGAACCAATATTAGTAATAAACAACTCTCTAATATATTTTTCCAAACTTTTCCCTTGTCATTTAAAATTTCGCCCTTGTTGTTGGGGTCACTTACAGCGTTAAACTCGCTTTTTATTATTGCAATTATTCCAAAAACTATTATTACTACAATGGCTAGCCCCAGCATCGCCCGCATAATTGTTATAACATTGTCAGAAAAGATAAACTCAAAGACAACATCATTTTCTATTATGTTGTCAAACGAAGAAAAATCTGTATTTATCCCTATCAATTGTCGCAAAAGTACAAAACAAAGGTCTATGACGGTAAGTACAAATTTGAATACAAAATATACAATATCCACAATTCCGCCATATAGCCAAGACCATATTTCGCCAAATCTTGCAAAAATGGTTTTTATAAGATAGTCAAAGTCACTAAGAGCCCCAAGTGTAGAACTAGTGTTTACACTCAGCATGCCAGATATTTTACTAATTATGCTACCCATGGGCTCCCTCCTTTTTTGTTTATTTGTTTTTTCTATTTTGCTTTGCGGTCTTTCTTTAGCTTTTTCCAGTAAGCTTTATTATAGCGTCTTAGCGGTTTGCCATTTAATTTGTATGTTGAAAGTTTTTGGTTAACTTCTTCCATTTCATCAATATGCTGTTTACTACTTACATAATCTGCACCAACGCGCTGACCCTGTTGATCGTATGCCTTTAGCCTACGCTCCTCACGCAGAAGCTGCTTGGCGTCTACATCGTTTTTAACTGCAAGATACATATTTTGTGCAGCCTTTTTTGCTTCTTTTTTCGGCACACCATTAGCTCGCGCGGCATATTCCATGCCCTTAGATGCAACTTTGGCTCCAACCTTTTTTACAGCCCCTGTTGCTCTTTGGGCTGCCGTTATGCCAACGGCGTCCTTAACCGACTGCTCGGCAAAATTGTATGCATCCACAAGTTTTTGACCATTTATGGTATCTCGAACATCGTTTTTGATAGATTTTATGTTGTCCATTACTTGCTTGCCATTATCTAGCCCGTTTTCTTGATTAAGAATATCTGCAAGCAGTTTTGGCGCGCTTGTTATAAGATAAGCCATGCAAATTAGTATTACTATGCGGATAAATCCGTTTGCAAATGCCGTAGTTACTTTAGACAAGTATGGCGCTGTAAATGTAAGCCCAGTTGTGCCAGTTAGTAGAGTCATGTTACTTATAAACGGCGTTAAAATAAAGAATGCCATAAAGCCAATAACATATCCAAACACAGAAAGCGTCTTTTTAGACAGCTGTTTGTACCAGTTGGTAAATGTCGGCGTCACTTCTTCGGTCTTATTATTTTTTTGAACATCCTTGCCTAGGCTGATTGTTGCAAACATTACTGGGCTCATTATGTAGTAAATTGTTACATCTAAAACCCTACCAAAAACACCAAAGAGAGCTTTTACCATTATAGGCAAAAGTGCCAAAATGCTTAGTACTAAAATAAAGTAGTTGATGCTTAGCATACTATAAAAGTTGCTTACAGAAAGGCCGTTTGTGTCGCTAAAACTATAGTTTAAAGTTACAGCACTGTTTGTTACTGTATAACTTGTGGTGTTTACGCCTATTGGCAAATTAATGTCTGAGTTTATTTCAAAACGCGGAATAGACTCGTAGATAGTTTCTACAAAAGTTTTGCCTTTAACAAGTTTGTAAATGCCGTTAAATACAGCCGAAAATAGGTTGTAGTTGGTTGAAATTTGGTCAACAGTCATGTAATAAGCCTGCAACCCCAAAGTGCTTGCATTGCGAATAGTTAAATCGCTGCGATAAAACTCGACATTGCCATTATTTATCCTTATTGCCGTTGGATAGCCGTCATCGGTTAGCACCCCTTTGGCAATTACAGGATAGGCTGTGGCTGTTGGTGTGTTATTTGCCAAACTACTTGCCGCGCTACTATAGTAAGTTGTGCCGGTTGCACCATAGCCAAAGTCTAGCCAAGAATGCCCGCCTGCTATTACATGATAATCGCTTTTATTTGCTGTTTCGTTTGTGCTAAGCATAAATGGAATATATTTGTTTGTTGCTTCATCAAAGGTGCAAATTATAAACACATCGCCGTTGTTTTCGTCATAGCTAATGCTATTATAAAGGTCGGTGTATTCTAGCCCAACCAAAAATTGCTCTGCCTTATCTTCTAGCCCGCATAGTGATAGCACAAGGGTTTTGGTGGCCTCGTCTACCCCGTAGGTTACACTTCCGTCCTCACCAATTAAAAAGTCACTGCAAAACAACTTAAAGATTGTTAAATATCTTTGCTGATTATCGTAGGCTATTTCGCCGGGATACTCTATATAGTCTACAAGGGCGTCCATCAACTCTAGCCGCAGTTGCTTAGGAGTATATTTGCTATAATCATTATTGGTTGCAAGTAGATAATCCATAACTGCGTTAAATATTTCTTTTGGTTGATTGTTTGTTAAATTGTTTACATACGAAGAGCTCAAACTATAAAAAGCACTCTCTTCCTCAGTGTATATCTCACCTATACTCATACCTGACAAATATTGTGTATTAATAACATAAGTGGCAATTTGTTCGGGGGTAAGCAGCTTATAATCTACAATATACTGCAAAATAAGCTGCATATAACTGATGTTGGAAGTTCCTGTAAACAGTTCTTCCAATTTTTCTTCTTGTAAGTTGGCACTAGTTAAATTTAGTAAATTAGAAAAATAGTAGCTACTTACAGTTTTTGTCGCAACTAAATTTAAAAAGTTAATAATGGTGTCAAAGGATGCCGAATTAATATTTAATTCTGGCAATTGACCTTTTAGGTTATATGTTAAATTAAAAAATCCAGTGTAATTGTCTTCTACATAAACGCATTCGTAGCCTATGCCAGACAAATAGACGCTGCCAAGGGTGTACTCTATAAGTTTTGCGGTAGGTATGGTAATTTCTGCCGTGTAGGTGTGATTGTTTATATTTACTTTAAAAGTTCTTGACATATCTTCGCTAGACTGCATACGCACTGCGTAAGATATAAAGTACTTGTTATAGGTGTCCATTAAATCTTGATAATAGCAGTAGTTTTTGTAGGCTTTAGCAACACTGTCTATTAACTTATAATAGGTATTACTTGTACTAAACTCGTAGTAGTTTACAATTTCAACTAGTTGATTGTGCACATTTTGTGCAAGTGCATAGTCTTCGGCGGTGTTTAAATTTACATCGCCATTGTAGCCAAGCAATCTTAAAAGGTCGTCTTGTGATATATATCTTGTGTATGATTCACCTGCATTACTATAAAAATCACTAATTTTTTCTTTGACAGTGTTGACATCCCTACTTTTCTTTAACTCAGAGAGGCTGCTCTCTAAATTATTAGTTGCCTCTGTCAAACTATTTTTATAGGTGCTGTAGTCGTTAATTATGCTGTACATGGTGCCAGTATCTACGCTTTTGGCAAGGACTATCTCCAGCCTATCTATTTCGCCAGTAATATACTCCTTATAGGTAGTCATGTATGCTGGCCAACTAGTAGAAGTTGGTTTTACTCCTTGTTCTTTTAAATTTGCCTCTACTGTTTTGTACATTTGTACGGCCTTGATACTAGATGTGGTGTCTAAAGAATTAAATTCATCTTTTAACTTGGTGTAAACAGTGCTACTTAAATCTGCGTAAAAAGGCAGTTGTTTTACGCTGTGATAACTTGTACTGCCACATGTAAAGGTTTCTGTTGTTGGGTTGTAAGAATAGCTTGCATTATTATAAGTAAAATTGTAGTTGCCGCTTTCAAGAGTGCTGTTAATTTCTGCTAAATTGTAGCCGTAACAAATGTCATTTACAACATTTTCTAATATTACAACCTCGGCAAATTCCATGTACAAATCTTCTGCAGCCGAATTTATTGCATTTATTAGCGAATTTGTTTTGGCTTGGCTAACGCCGTTATCATCCATTTTCTCTGCCCAAGAATTAGTATTACTATCATATGTGTAGCCGTAATCTGCCATATTTATGCCGTAATCTTCTAGGTTTAGCATATAATTGCTATAATTGGCGGTACAATACTCGGTAATAACATTTTGAGCAAAGGCGGTGGTGTTAGGCTGAACGCGCAGCAAATCGTAGCCAAATCTGTTTAAATTAATTACCTCTTGGCACATTTCCAAAAAGAATGCCGCGGCGTCGTCACTAAGCAGCAGACTGCACAAGTAGGCCTTGTAGGTAAATAGCTGAACATTTACAACCTCGCCCGTAGTAAATGTTTGATTTTCGCCAGTCATAATTTGCTCTAAAAGAGGCTCAAAAAGCAGATTAAACATCTCTAAAAAGTAGGTTAAGGTTTGATCAATAGTTTCGTACTCGTATTCGCCAAGCAGCGCAAGCATTAGAGCCTTAATTTCGTCATCAGAAAGGCTGTTTGTAAACATATAGTCGCCAAGATTAGTGTTGTAGCTTTTTTCTACCATATTTAAAAACATCTCGGACAATATTAGGCCTTGTGGGCTTATTAAAGATGTGTCAAAGCTGGCAGTGTACTCGTTGTCGCCGCTGTCGCCCAAGGTACTACTATTAAATTGCGTAAGCCACTCACCCGTGGTTATTAGTTGAGCAAGATTAATGTTGTTGTAAATAACTTGCAAATCATTTACAAGTTTGTTTGGCCAGCTTACATGCCTAGTAGAAAGCTCTGCATAAACTCTATCTACCTCATGATATTCACCATTAATATCTGGATAACCATAGCTATAAACGCCGTCAGACTCCAAAAATACCACGCCTTTTTGGTTTAACATTTGGCTAGAAAGTGTGCTACTTGTAAGCGGTGTGCCCTCAGGTGAATAAAATGCCGAATAATAAGCGCCTTTGCAGGGAATATATACACCTTTATTTTCTACATCTTCATTCATTTCTTGTAAAAGCTTGTCTGTTTTTTGCACCAGCTGATATATCGGGTTGCCAGAGGTGTCGTAATCGCCGCTCTCTTCCACCAAATAGTAATTGCCGTTAATTATAGCGCACTGCGTTTTTGTAATAGGATTATTAATTTCGTCGTAACCAACCACAAGGTCTACATAAGACCCCGAATAAACTCGGTTATATTGCAAATAAATATTGTATAAATCTAGATAAATTCCGTTTTCTAGGTCGCTTAAAGTATACCCCTCTAAGGTATTATTGCTGTCATATCTGTAATATTCATACAAGATAATTTGGTCGGATGTTGTCCAATCAGTATTAGCATAATCTTCGCTAAGCTTTAAAAGCACTTTGTCGGTAGACATTTTTATGGAATTTATCTCACTTTCGTCGCGCTCTAGTGTATAATAATTTACATCGTTTAACGAAAGCATTACTTTTAGTGCATTTAGGGCGTCTTCTATAGGGGTTGTTACATCGTAAGAGGCAGACTGATACACCACAGTATAAGGGTCGCCGTCGTTTATGTTTGAGGCGTCTTTGTATGTAATGGTTAAGCTACAAGTGTCGGCGTCAAAAATGGCGTCGTCCACATATTTCCACTCTATATCGTCGTCGGTTAATGGCTTGTAATAGTAAGTTATGCCGTTTGCCGTGGCGTAGTCTATAAAATCTGCCATTACATAGTACTGCTCTGCCGTGCACATAAAGTTTTCGTAGCTACCATATGTGGCGGATGTGTTGGATATGGTGTTGTTGCGGTAGTTGTAGGTAACAGACTGCGACCAAGTGCTAAAGTCGTTGTCTGCAAACATGTTGTACAGTAGAGTTCCGTCTTCTTGGAACTCTTGGTAAACTACAGCAAGTTCGGCAGAAGTATAACGAGAATAAGTTCCGTCGTCGTATGGGTCGGAAAAGTTTATAACTATTGGCACTCGCGCGTTAGACGCCGCATAATTTCGGTAGACATTGGCTTCGTAGGCACATGTTGTAAATAGTTGACCACTGACAGATGCATTGCTTCCGCCTGTAAGCGCGCTAGAAAACCCAGCAAGCACGGCGTTTAGCAAAATTATGCAGCCCATAAACACAACCGGAAAGGCAACCATACCAAGTAAACTTTTAAATGCCCTTGCCCAAATGCGCTTAACGCTATATTCATCGCTGTTGGCAGCCCTGTTGTATTCGCCAATAATAATAGATAGTATAGTAAAAAGTATAACCAATACAATGGCAATTGCAAAAACGGTTTTTAGCACATTAATTACTGTGTCATTAGTTATAAATTTTATTATGGGATTATTGGTGTCAAAAACAACATAATCTTCTATATTTGTTGTTATTCCCAAAAATTTGTATACAATAACTTGAATTAGGTCTATAACCTGCAAGCAAAACTGACAGATTGCGTATAAAATTGATACAAGCCAAACGTTAAGTGTGTTCCAGATTAAGTTAGAAATGCTAGAGCTCATACTAACCCCTTCTACAAGGTTAGTAACAGTTTCTAGCATAAAGGAAGAAGTGCTGCTGGCGCCTGTAATGCTTGATATAAGTTGTGAAACCATATAAGTACTTCCCCCTTGTAAAATTTTTTGCTTTTATAATAACTAGATAAATTTTGCCGCTATAAAGCCAATTTAGTTAGCCGCGCCCGCATTGCCACCAGATGTAGCATTGGTGTTGGCTGATTGCCCATTTGTTTGGGCTT